>JBFWSD010000361.1:0-6688 GCA_050248575.1 Gemmataceae bacterium | reverse complement strand
CTCCGCTGCCCCAGGCGATTCCGGTGTCGGCCCCGTCGCAGGCGGCGACGCTCAGTGCCTCGTCACTGTCGATCAAGCTGGCCGAGTATGGCAAGCAGGGCGTCGCCCTGGCCCGGCGCTGGCCGCGGGCCGCCCTCGGCGTCGGCGGCGCTTTCTTGCTACTGCTGGTGTGGATGATGCTGCCCGGCTCGAGCGGTACCAAGGGCAAGGAAAGACCGCCTCCCGGGGAATTGACCGCCGAGTTCGAGGCCATTGCCGCCCGCGCCCGCGCGTCTGGGGGCGACCCCAAGAAGGCCAGGCAGGAACTGATCGACTTCCGTCTCAATCACCCCGATACCGACGAGGCGCGGCAGGCCCTGCAAGTGCTCGGCAAGGTAGCTGTGCCTCTCGATGCGCTCGGGCAGGCGACCTTGCCCCCCGAGGAAGAAAAACTCGGGGCCGCCGCGGGCGTGATCGCCATCATGGGCGAGCAGCGGCAACGACACTGGGGCGGCGTCAACGACGTGGTCTTCAGCCCGAGCGGCAACTTGTTGCTTTCTGCGGGGGGCGCCGATCGACTCATTCGCCTCTGGGATCCGGCCACCATGCGGCCCGCCGGACCGCCGCTGGCGGGCCACTCCAGCTACGTCCGCTCGCTGGCGATGCGCAGCGATGGCGACGTCCTGGCCTCGGCCGGCAACGATGGCGTGCGCTTGTGGCGTCGCCGCGGCACGTCCTTCGACGGCACGCCAGTCTCCCTGTCCGGCTATCGCGGCACGGTCTCGGTACTGGCCTGGCGGCCGGATGGCAGCCTGCTCGCGCTGGGGGGCAGCAGTTCCGACGTCTGGCTCTGGGACCTCAGCGACGGCTATTTCATGCTGCCCGAACATTCGCGTTATGTCTCCTCGCTGAGCTTCTCGCCATCAGGCAAATGGCTGTGTACCGTGGATGGCAACGGGCGGCTTGCTCTCTGGGAACTGGGCAAGATGCAGGCCACGCGCCGGCGCACGCTGCGACTCGACACCCTGCGCATGGCCCGCTTCCTCACCGATGAACTGATTGTCGGCGGCACCGGCGACGGCGAGGTCAAGCTCTGGAGCTTCTCGGACAACGAGATCACCCCCGTCGACACCGTGGAGCGGCCCAGCAGCATCGTGGCCTTGGCGGCGGGCAAGAACAGCCGCAACTTTGTCACTTCCGAATCGGATGGCAGCCTGTGCCTGTGGGACACCGCCAGCCGACAGCTACGCATTTTGAGCAAGGAACAGGGGCCGCTGCAGCCCTTCGGTTCGCTGGCCGTCACCACCGGGCTGATCGCGGCCGCCAGTCGCGACGGCACCGTGAGCCTCTTCACGGTCAATGGCGGCAAGATGTCCGAACGCTTCCCGCTGCGAGGCAGCCACCGCGGGCGGGTCGTGGCACTGTCGGCCAGCCCCCGGGGCCGCTTGCTGGCTTCGGCCGGTTTTCACGACGCTGCGGTTCGTTTCTGGGACCTCGAAGCTCCCGCGCGGCGCTCGCTGAGCCGCCTAAAAATCGAGCCGCCCGCGTTCTTGCATGCGCTGGCGTTCTCGCCTGATGGCAGCACGCTGGCGGCGGCGGGCTACGACCATCTCGTCCACCTCTGGTCGATCGACGGCGCCGAAGCCCGCGCCCGCGAACCATTGCGCGGGCACACGCGCCCCATCAGCGGGCTCGCCTTCTCGCCGCGCGGCAACGTCCTGGCCTCGATTGGCGACGACGGCGCCTTGTGGGTCTGGAGCAATCCGCCGCGCAGAACCCAGGTGCCGCTGTCCAACCAGGATCGCTTCGTGGGCATCAGTTTCAATGCCACCGGTGAGATACTGGCGGTGGCCCGCGAGAGCGGCAGCATCGTCCTTTTCGACATCGTCAATGGCGAGGCGAAACGTAAATCCGAGTTCACGATTCCGGGGGGCGCGCAGATCCGTGCCATCACGTTCGCGCCGATCGAGTTCGATATCAAAACGGAGCGCACCCGGGCGGCCCTGGTGGTGGGCAACGACAGCGGCCACGTCAACATCTGGGATGTATCGGCCACGCGCCCGAAAGAAGGGCAATACCTCGACGGCCACCGGCAGCCCATCACGGCCCTCGCCTTCAATCCCACCGGCGATTTGCTGGCCTCTGCGGACGAGGAGGGCAAGGTCATCGTCTGGCAGTTCAAGCCCGAACGCCGGCTGAAGGAATGGAAGCTGCCCGGCGGCGTGGCTGCCCTCACCTTCACCATCGAGGGCCGCTACCTCGCCACCGGCAACTACAATGGCTCCATCTACCTGTTCCGCGCCCAGACGAAGTGAACATGTCCATCGCCGCCAACGGGATCACGCATGACCGAGCACGGAAGCCAGGAGCATCGCACCAGGATCATCATTGCTGGCATCGCGGGCAACGTCATGGAGTGGTATGACTTTGCCCTCTATGGCTATTTCGCGCAGATCATCGGCAGACACTTCTTCCCTTCCGAGGATCCGACGACGTCGCTGATTGCCTCGTTCGGGGCGTTTGCGGCCGGGTTCCTGATGCGTCCGGTGGGGGCGATTTTCTTCGGCCACATCGGCGACAAGCTGGGGCGGAAGTCTGCCCTCACGCTGTCGGTGCTGATGATGGCGATTCCGACCTTCGTGATCGGCATCTTGCCCGGCCATGCCCAGATTGGCCCGCTGGCCGCCGTGCTGCTCGTGATCATGCGCATGGTGCAAGGGCTGTCCGTGGGGGGCGAATACACCACCTCGATTGTGTTCCTCGTGGAAGGCGCGCCGCACGGGGCTCGCGGCCTGGCGGGCAGCTGGAGCGCGTTCGGCGCCGTCGCCGGAGCCCTGCTTGGCTCGGCGGCCGGCGCGGTCATGTCCTCGGTGCTCGGTGCCGATGCCCTCTATTCCTGGGGCTGGCGCGTGCCTTTCCTGGTCGGGCTCGGCGTCGGGCTGGTGGGCCTGTTCATCCGCCGGCACATTCCCGAACCGCAGGAGGTCGAAACCGATGAGCCTGCCGTGCACGAGGTCCAGCATTCGCCTGTCATCCAGGCATTCCGCACACAAGGGAAGGTGATGGCCCAGGTGTTCGGCCTCAACTTGCTCAATGCGGTCGGCTTCTACCTGATCTTCGTGTACGCGGCCACCTACTTCACCGACGTGGTGCACGTGTCGGCCCGCGAGGCGCTCGACATCAACACCCTGAACATGATCGTCTTGCTGCTCCTGGTGCCGACCTTCGGGGCACTCTCGGATCGGGTGGGCCGCTTGCCCGTCTTGTGTACGGCGGCGGCCGCCATCATGCTCTTTTCCTGGCCCCTCTTCTGGCTCATGCATCATCAAGACGACACGCTGATCTTCCTCGGGCAGCTTGGCTTCACGATCCTGCTCGGCGGATTCTTCGGCGCCATACCGGTGACGATGGCCGAGGCCTTTCCGCCGCAAGTGCGCTGCAGCGGGCTATCGATCACTTACAACCTGTGTCTCGGCGTGATCGGCGGCACCACGCCGCTGGTGGCCACCTACTTGATCGAGCGGACAGGGGACGACTTGTCGCCCGCCTTCTACATCATGGGCGCGGCCGCCATCACCCTGGGGGCCAGCCTGACGCTGCCCAGGCATGCGCTCGGGTCAAGTCCAGGCTGAGACGCAAGTCGAGTTTGAGTTTGCACAAGGGCAAGTAGGCGCGCATGCTACATACCACGGTAGCATCCCTTCGGGACTGTCAAAAAACCGAATGTACTACCGATCACCGGGAGGCAAACCACGTGAAGCCGATGCAAGCCCGATCCTTGATCTTTCGTATCGATGTGTTGACGTTCGAGAATCATAGACGCATCCACGTCCATTCACTCAGCTCTCCAGCTACAATTGAAGAGACTGAGCCCGAACTGGCGGAAGCGATTGAAGATGCAATCGTTACCGGGCTCAACAATTTGCCGTGGTCCCCGCAGGTGCAGTCGAACGCCTGGGATCGGGACTTACAAGGGCAAGAGTAAAGGCAGCGCCCACTCTGACTCCTGATGGCAGATCGCACGAACGGCGAAACTTCACGCCAGCGAGCGTACGGCCAGACCGGCCAGGAAGTTCCACACCACGAGGGCGCCCCAGCGGCTGCTCTTGTCGCCTTCATCGAGCGGCGGGGCGATCTCGACCAAATCAAGGCTGGCCACTGCCCGCGCCTGGCCCGCTCTGCGGGCCACGCCCAGCACGTCGCGGCCCGCAAAACCCGCCGCGTTCGGGGCACTCGTCGCCGGCACCTCGTTCAGATGCACCGCGTCCGCATCCAGCGTCACCATGACGCGGCAACCAAACTGGTCCAGCCGGGCCAGCTCGTGGATGAACTGATCTTCGAGGCTTGTACGCAGATCGTCGGCGAAGCGAACGACGCTGCCCCGCTCGCGGGCATACAGCCAGTGGGCGCGGCTGACAGCGCCGGGCTGCGCCCCGAGACACACATAACGCAAGCCCGGCAAGGGCCGCTCGGTATGCTCCAGGCACTGGCGAAACGGCGAGCCGCTGTGCCCCTTGCCTTCCACGAGGGGCCGAACGTCGAGATGAGCATCCACGTTGACGATGCCAACCTCGATGCCCGCGCGCACGTAGCCCAGGTAATGACCATAAGCCGTCTCGTGGCCGCCCCCCAGGATGATGGGAACGGTGCCCGCCTGGAGCAGCCCGCCTACCACTTCGCCCAGCGCTTGTTGCGACGCTTCGAGATTGGCATCACAGCGGATGTTGCCGATGTCGAGCAAGACCGGCTCGGTCAACTCCACGTCGTTGCTGCCATCCCAGGGGACAAGGCGATAGAGATGGTGGCGGATCCGTTCAGGGGCCAGGCTGGCGCCGACGCGGCCACGGTTGCGGCGCACCCCTTCGTCTTGCGGGAAGCCAACCAGGACGGCGCGGCCCGGCGTGAGTGCGGCGGCTGCCCCGGTCCACAGCTCGACCACCTCGCCCAGCCGCGGGTCGTCGGGACGCGGGCTCGCTTCCACCGGACGCGTCACCGGTTCAAGCAGCGAAGACCACGCGACCACGCTTGATGACGCGCCAGACATGATTCACTCCATAGTGGTAGAAGAGGCGGCGGTAATCGGGAACGTCGAAGAGGACCAGGTCGGCCTGCTTGCCCGCCTCGACCGAACCGATGCGGTCGGCGCGGCCCAGGGCGGCGGCGGCATTCAGCGTCAGGGCCGTCACCACCTCGGCGGGCAGCATCTTCATCTGTGTGCAGGCCATCGTGCCCACCAGCGGCAAGTTCTCGGTCGGGCACGTGCCCGGGTTGCAATCGCTGGCCAGGGCGATGGCCACGCCGCGCTCGATGAGCTTCCGCGCCGGCGCATAGTCAACGCCAAGGAAGAAGGCCGTGCCCGGCAACAGGGCGGCGATCGTCGACGACTCGGCCAGCCGATCCATGCCTGCGTCGGTAATACAGAGGAGGTGATCGGCCGACACGGCCCCCAGACGGGCCGCCAGCTCCGCGCCGCCCAGCGGGGTCAGTTCATCGGCATGCAGCTTGAGTCGCAGGCCGAGCTCGGCGGCTCGCGTCAGCATCTTCTCCGATTCATCCAGGCTGAAGACGCCGGTCTCGCAGAAAACGTCGCAGAACTCGGCCAGCCCGCAGCGGGCTACCTCGGGCAGCATCTCTGCGCACACCAGCTTCACATACTCGCCGCGCCGGTCGCGATACTCGGGCGGCACCGCATGGGCCCCGAGGAAAGTGGGCACCAGTTCCCACGGCCCGGCTGCATTCAGCTCGGCGATGACCTCGAGGGACTTCATCTCGTCGGCGAGCGAAAGACCGTAGCCCGACTTGACCTCAATGGTGGTGACGCCGAAGCGCAGCAGGCGTTCCAGCCTGGGCCGGGCCAACTCGACCAGTTCTTGTTTGCTGGCTTGCCGCACGCAGGCCACGGTCGAATTGATGCCGCCGCCTTGCGCGGAGATCTCTTGATAGCTGAGTCCTTGCAGGCGCTGTTCGAACTCGGCCTCGCGGCTGCCCGCAAACACCAGGTGCGTGTGGCTATCCACCAGACCGGGAAGGACGATGCGGCTCTGCGCGTTGATGAACTCGGCAGTCGGCGGAGTGGCGGGCAGTTCCGCGGTTGGCCCAACCCAGCGGATCGTGCCCTTCTCCACGATGACAGCGCCGTCAGGGATGATGTCGAGTTGACGCAGTTCGTCGCGCCGCCGGGCCGCGCGCGCCGGGCCGACGCAGACGACCTGCTCCGCATTGCGAATCACCAGCGTCATGCGATCCCGGGAAAGTTGCTCGCGTCGAAAACAGTATCCGTGTCACGCCCAAGCATGGCAGCAATGCCATGGCAAGGTGCCCTCTCGAGGCGCGCGCCCTCTTCCTTCTTCTCCTCGTCCATGGGTTTTTCTTCGTCCATGGGTTTTTCTTCGTCCATGGGTTTTTCTTCGTCCTTGGGCTGCTCTTCTCCGTCGACATTCTCGCTCTCGGGATTGGAAAGCCGCATCGATTCGGGCAGGATCGGCCGGGCCAGGATGTAGCTGACGATGAGCAGCGAGGGGACGAGGTTGAGATACAGCCCATATTTGCAGAAGCGCTTCTTGCGCCGCTTCTGCTTGTAGCCCCAGATGGCGAAGCCGATGCCGGTCCAGGACAGGACCACGGAGAGGAAGGCAAACAGCCCGATGATGACGTCGAAGAAGCCGGGGGAAAGGAAGGCGACGCGCCAGCGCGGGTTGAGGATCTTGTA
>JBFWSD010000360.1:0-6692 GCA_050248575.1 Gemmataceae bacterium | reverse complement strand
CGATCAACAGCGGCCTGCCCTCTTCACGCCCCTCTCCCAGCGCCGCCGCCAACGCCTGCACCTCGATCGGATCCCCCAGACTCGTCCCCGTTCCATGCGCCTCCACATACTCCACTTCATGTGGCGCGATGCCGGCAATCGACAGCGCCTCACGCACCACCGCTTGCTGGGCCGGGCCGTTGGGCACCGTCAAGCCGCCGCTGCGGCCATCCTGGTTGACGGCACTGCCGCGGATCAAAGCAAGCACGCGATCGCCGTCGCGCCGGGCAGCGCTCAACCGCTTCAGCACGACCACGCCGCAGCCTTCGCCGCGCGCGAAGCCGTCCGCCGCTGCATCGAAGGTCTTGCAACGGGCCGCTGGCGACAACATCCTTGCCTTGCAAGCGGCGATCATCGGCTCAGGAACAACCATCGCATTGACGCCGCCCACCAGGGCAGCATCACAGCGGCCGGCGCGTAAGGAATCACAAGCCTGACTTACCGCCACCAGCGACGAGGAACAGGCGGTGTCGATGGCCACGCACGGCCCTTGCAGGCCCAGCACATAGCTGAGTCGGCCCGCCGCGGCCGCGGGCGATGTTCCCGTGCCCAGATAGGCGTCGATCACTGCCTCGCCGCGTCGCTGGAGCAGACCGGCATATTCGCTGCCGCAGATGCCGACAAACACGCCGGTGCGGCCCGTCGCCAGGTTCCCAGCCGACAAACCCGCATGTTCCAGCGCCTCCCAGGCTGTCTCCAGAAGCAGACGCTGCTGCGGGTCGAGGCTCAGCGCTTCGCGTGGTGCGATACTGAAGAAAGCCGGATCAAAGCGATCAATCTGTTCCAGCAAGCCGCCACGGCGGACATACATCTTGCCGGGCAGGTCCGGGTCGGGATCGTAATAGGCATCGACGTCCCAGCGATCGGCCGGAACCTCGCGCACGGCTTCCCGACCTTCAGCCAGCAATTGCCAATAGGCGTCGGGCCCTTCGCCGCCAGGGAAGCGGCACGACAGCCCCACAATGGCAATGGGTTCAGCTGTCGGCACCGGGGGATCCCATCGGGTCGAAGAAGCAAGTTCTCCGTTCAGCAGAGAGAGGTGATGGGCGAGGTCGTCAACGGTCGGATGGTCGAAGACAACCGTCGAACTGAGCGCCCGACCTCCCAGGTCGGCCTGCAGGCGGTTGCGTAACTCAACGGCCATCAGCGAATCCATGCCCAGCTCGAAGAAGCCAGTGCCTCGATCAGGCAACTGACCGGGCTGAAGGCCCAACACCCGAGCCACCTGCCCTTGCACGAAATCCACCAGCAGTTCCGCGCGTTCCCCCGGGGCGGCTGCCCGCAAGCGTGTCGACCAAGAGCTGTCCTGAGATTCCTCGCGATGTTTGCGGGCCGCTCTACTTTCACTTGTCAGTCGCCTGAGCAACGAGGAAGGGCTGGACTGACGCCGCAAGCGAGTCCAGTCGGCGGGCATGACGCAAACCTGCGCATGGCCCAGTTCCAAGACTCGCTCCAGCGCCGCCAGGCCCGAATCCGGATCGATAACTCCCAGTCCTCCTTCGGAGGCTTGTTCGACCACCCCCCGCCGCACAGCGGCCCCAACTTCACTCCACGCCCCCCAATCAATACTGATCCCAGGCAAGCCTTGCGCCTGCCTGTGTTGCGCCAGTGCGTCGAGGAAGGCATTGGCCGCTGCATGATTGCCCTGACCGGACGGGCCAAGTAGCCCCGCCGCTGACGAATAGAGCACGAAGAAGTCCAGTGCCAGCCCTTCCGTCAGCCGGTGCAAGTGCCACGACCCTGCCACCTTCGCCGCCAGCACAGTCTCGAATCGTTCCCGCGTCTGGTTGAGCAGTACGCCATCGTCGAGCGTGCCTGCCGCATGAATGATCCCTCGTAGCGGCGGAAGAGAATGGGCCACTTGTTCGAGCGCGGCTTCGACCTCGTCTATGACGGATACATCAGCCTGGACGACGACCACTGTAGCCCCTGACTGCTCCATCTCGGCAATGGCTTGCCGGGCCGTGTCGGAGGGGGCGTTGCGCCCCAACAACACCAGGTGACGGGCACCGCGTGTCACCAACCAGCGGGCCGTCAACAGCCCCAGGCCACCCAGTCCGCCCGTGATCAGGTAAGTGGCGTCCGCACGAAGCAGCCCTTCCAGCGCGGGCGGGACCTGCAGCACAATCTTGCCGATGTGGCGTGCTTGCTGCATACACTGCAATGCCGCCGCGGCATTTGCCAGCGGATAAACGGTCGCAGGCAACGGGCGAAATTGTCCGGCTGCGAATTGCTCCATCAATTCTCTCAGCATGGCACCAAGCGCGGCCGGGTTTTCAATCCCCAGCCTTTCCAGTGCCACCACCGAATACGAGACGTCCGGCCGAAGCGCGCGAACTTGCTCCGCGGTCCAAATACCGCGCTTGCCCATCTCCAGGAAGTGGCCGCCCCGGCACAGTACGGACAGACTCTTGGGAATGAACTCGCCCGACGACAAACTGTTCAGCACTAGGTCGACGCCGCGTCCATCGGTCAGCTGCTGGATCTCCTCCGCGAACGCCAGCGTGCGCGAGTGGAAGACGTGCTCTACTCCTTGTGCACGCAGGTAGGCATGCTTGGCCGGGCTGGCCGTCGCATAGATTTCAGCTCCTGCACGTTGCGCCACTTGCACCGCCGCCAGACCTACACCGCCCGCCGCCGCATGAATCAACACCTTCTGATGGGCTTTCAATCCGCCAAGCCGCTGGAGGGCATAAACTGCTGTCAAGAAAGCAACGGGCACCGTGGCGGCCGCGACCGAATTGAAATATGGGGGCCGATGCACTGCCAGCGCGGCCGGTGTCAGCACGTGCGTGGAGAAAGCTCCCGACGCCAGTGCGACGACCTCATCGCCGAGGGCCAACCCAGCCACGCCTTCACCGACCGCCGTGATCCGCCCGACACATTCCGCACCCAGTCCCGGGCGCTCGAAGGGCAGGATTCCCAGGACGTCCATCACGTCAAGAAAGTTCAGGCCCGACGCTTGCACCGCAATCTCAACTTCGCCCGGACCGGGCCGGGAGCGGGCCAGTGTCTCCAGCTTCAAATTGTCGGGACTGCCACGTTCTCGCATCACCCAGTGACGCGGTTGACCGGCCAGTGTCAGTGCTCCAGCGTCCGTGCGGATCAATCGGGCAACATGACGTTGCCCGGCACGGTAGGCAATCTGATCCTCGCCGTCAGGCGCAGACAACTCGGCGAGCAGGTAATCACTGGAGCACGCTGCCTCTTCGTTTGCGTCGAGGTCGATGCAACAGCAGCGCAACTCGGGATGCTCACGAGCAATGACCCGGGCCAGCCCCCACAGCGCCGCCCCGGCGAACCCTTCCACGCAATCGCCCGTTGCTACTGACAGTGCCTCCTGGGTGAGCACAACCAGTCGCGGCGGCTGCGGGCTGCCCATGCGGACCAGTGCCTGTACTAGATAAAGCAGGCCGACGCAGCTTGCCGACACATCGTCCACCTGGGAATTCAGCCCCCACAGGTAGATCACTTCATCGAGCGATCCGCCATCGACGGTCGTCAATAACTCCTCGAATTCCGCAGACTGGAACGGGGCCAGACGGAAGTGCTCATCGTCAATGGATTCGAATCCGGGCCCCACTTCCACCTGGACACATGGTCCACTGACGGCCAGGCGCTCGACCAGTGTTGTCGTCATGGCCCCCGTGTATGCAAACAAGAGGCGACGTCCCGCGGCAGGCAAAGTTCGCTCGGCGTCGACCTCCAACGGGCCTCGCGCTATCACCAGCGCTTGGGCCGCCTCTCCAGGAGGTAGGCAAGCGACTTCGGTGAATGCCTCCACGGCCAAGAGATCTTGCCACGCGCGCGCCGACAACAGCGGCTGCTCCGGCCGCAAATCGGCATCGGCAAATTTCCACCACCCTTCGAGGAGACCGAAGGTTATATCGACCCAGCGCTGCGGAACGGTGCCCTCGAGCAGCAGCAGCAGCCCCGATGGCGCCAGCAACTGGCGCACATGCCGCAGCACCTGACGCAGATCCGCGGTCGCATGCAGCACATTGGCAGCCAGCACCAGGTCGAAGTTGTGAGCGTCAAATCCCTGCGACAGTGGATCACGTTCGATATCCAGGACTCGGTAGTCCACGAAGGGATAGGCGCCGAACTGCTCTCGTGCTGGTGCGAGGAAGCCTGCGGACACATCGCTGAAGAGGTACTCCGTTCGCTCGGGCTTCAGGTGTGGCAGCACAGACGCCGTGGTGCCTCCGGTGCCGGCGCCGATTTCCAGAATTCGGAAGGGCCGCCCGGCCGGCAGCGCAGCGCTCGCGGCAGCAATCACTTCGGCCACCACACTGTTGAAAGCGCGGGCTGCCGGAGCGTCTCGATAGAGCCGCTCGGCCGATTCCTTACTGCCCGGCGGGAACAGCAGCGGCAGCGGTGCACACGTGCCCCGCAACACCTCCGCCAGTTGCTCGCCGCATCGTTGCAACAACGTGGCTTCGATCTGCACCTGGGGGTGCTCCTGGCGCAAACGAGCCAGCCGTTCCACAGGCGCTACCAGGGTGAGCGGACGCAATACTTCCCACTCATCGCCAACGCGGCGCAGGAACTCGTTGCCGTCGAGCATCTCGAACAGGCGGCGGGTCAGTCGACGTTGCCGGGCCGCCACTCGCTCAGCCAGAAGTGCGTTGGAAAGTCGCTGGCCGGGCTCCCCCACCCCCAGTTTTCCCAGCGCTGCCAGTACATACTCGGTGGCGATTCCCTCCAACTCCGGCAACACGTGCCGGTAGGTCTCCGCCACTTCGCGCAGCAATTCGTCTGTCCGGGCAGCCAGCAATGAAGCCAGTTGCTTCGGCCCGGGCAGGAAATCTGCCGACAGACGTGCGGCCGGAGTAGAACTCGGTTCCCAGTCCACCTCGTACAGCCAATCCGCCAGATTGGGCTGCCCGCTGCGTTTCAGCGCGGCAGGCTCGGCACGGCGTAAACTCAGGCCAACCACCGCAGCCACGATCCGGCCAGATTCCTCTTCCCAGAGTTCGAGGTCAAAGGTGGGCGATTGAGCCGTCGAATCCGGTCGCAGCTTCGACCAGCAAGCCAGCGGACCCGAGGGCCGACCAGCTACCCACAGACGCTCAATAGCAAAGGGAAGATGCACTGCATCGTCATCCGTTGCCGGCGCCGCACCCGCACAGACTTGGAGGCAGGCGTCGAGCAGAGCCGGGTGCAGCAGATATGTGTGAGACTCAGTAGGCGTGTCCTCTGGCAACTTGATGCGGGCAACCGCCTCGCCTTGACCCCGGCGTAACTCCTGTACCCCGCGGAAGCTCGGCCCGTACTCCAGTCCAAGCTCGGCGAAGCCGGCATAGAGCGATTCGACCGGCGACGCTTCAGGACAACGAGTCAGCCTGCTTGTCAGAGTCTCGTTCGCGCGTTCAAGTAATGTTGAGTCTTCCGTTCGCGCGCGACCGGTCGCGTGCAGCGTCCAGGCAGTCCCATTCCTTTCAACAGGTCCGCTGCGGCTGTAGACTTGCCATTCCGCCGTGCCATCTCCATTTGGTTTGATGACCGTTTGTAGCGTGCAAACGCCCTCTTCGGGAAACACCAAGGCGTGGCGGAATTCCGCTTGTTCGAGCACCACTCGATCGCTGGCGAGCGTTTCCCGGGCCGCGGCCAAGGCCGCTTCCAGGAAGCCTGCTCCTGGGAACACCACTGCCCCGAATACGCGATGCTCGGTCAGCCACGGCGGGTCCGACACACTGAGATTCGTCTCGAAGGTGCAATCCAGGTGGGCCGCTGAGCGGCGCAGCGAACCGAGCAGGCGATGCGCGGACGAGCCAGGGCCCGTTTGTCGACTAGGGGTCTCGGTCACCCAGTAGCGCTGCCGCTCAAAGGGATAGGTGGGCAAGGTCACCTTGCGATGTGAATAATCTCGGTTGAAGCCGTCCCAGTTCACCGGCACGCCGGCCGTGTACATTTGCGCGAGGCTGCCCAGCAGCACTGCCCAGTCCTCGGCCCCGCGCTCGAGCGAATGCAGCCAGACGTGAGCCGCCCCGGCAAAGCACAGTTGCGCCAGACGTGTCAAGTCACGCTGTGGGCCCACTTCCAGGTACAGACCACATCCGAGTTCGGCCAGTGTCCGTACCCCATCACCGAAACGTATCGGTTGCCAGCTGTGCTCGCGCCAGTAGTTCGCGTCCGGCGTTTCGTCCGGGTCGAAGAGTCTCCCGGTAAGATTGGAGATCCAGCCCAGCCGCGGCACATGATAGGTGAACGTTTGCGCCAGCCGTTCGAACTGGTCCAGCACTGGAGCCACCAAGGGCGCGTGGAAGCCAGGCGTGTCCGTGAAAACAGCCGATGAGATGCCTTGTCCTTCAAGGGCCGCACGCACGGCTGCCACTGCTTCGACGGAGCCCGAGATGACAGTATTGGTCGGCCCGTTGAGCGCTGCCAGAGCCACAGAATCGGCATGCGCTTCCACAGCCGCCCGGGTACGGGCCGCATCCGCGTGCACCACTGCCATCGCGCCGCGACTTGACAGCGTGCCCAGCAATCGGCCCCGTTCCGCGACGAGACGCAGCCCGTCCTCGAGTGAAAAGACGCCCGCGAGGCAGGCGGCCACATATTCGCCCACGCCATGTCCCAGCACGTAGTCTGGAGTGAGGCCCCAGGTCTGCCACAATTCAGCAAGCGCGTACTCCAGTGCAAACAACGCC
>JBFWSD010000359.1:0-6695 GCA_050248575.1 Gemmataceae bacterium | reverse complement strand
GGAACCAGCGACATCTTAGAGGGCTGGGGGTGGCCGTCAAGCAAATAGACGATGAAGCCTGGAACGAGGAGAGCGCGCGGAGCGTGCGCGGTGCTCGCCATGGTGTAAACCCTTCGATTTACTCTTGCCGGGTTTGGCACGGATCGCTAAATTGACCATTTCTCATACTGTCAGGCCAACTAGAGGAACGAGGCGTACCGTGAAAGTACGAGCCAGCGTCAAACGTATTTGCGAGAATTGCAAGCTGGTCCGCAGGCAGGGCCGGCTCTACGTTATCTGTACCAACCCGCGTCACAAGCAGCGCCAGGGCTAGACCACAGGAGTGAATCCCCATGCCGCGTCTTCTGGGTGTGGACATCCCCAACGACAAGCCAACGCACATCTCGCTGCGCTATTTGTACGGCATCGGGCCGACCACCGCGCTGCAGCTGTGTGAGCAGGCCCGCATCGACCCGCAGCGCCGCGCCAAAGAATTGACGGACGAAGAAGTGGCCCGCCTAGCAGCCATGCTCGACCGCGATCAGTACACGGTGGAAGGGCAGCTGCGGCGGCAGCTCCAGCAAAACATCGCGCGCTTGAAGGATATCGGCTGCTATCGCGGTCTGCGGCATCGCCGTGGCCTGCCCGTGCGCGGCCAGCGCACCCGCACCAATGCCCGCACCCGCAAGGGCCCGCGCAAGACCGTCGCCGGCAAGAAGGGCGTCAAGGAAATGCGCGGCTGATCAACCGCCAGTACAAGGATTCAAGGTCGACGCATCGTTTCACCGCTGGGGGTGAAGCGCTGCCCGCATGGGAGCAAGCAACGTGGCCAAGAGCAAGAAGAAGAAATCACGGCGCAATGTAAGTCGAGGGATCGCCCATATCAAGGCGACCTTCAACAACACCATTGTTACCATCACCGACACCAACGGCGATACACTCTGTTTCGCGTCGGCAGGCACGGTCGGCTTCAAGGGCAGCCGCAAGAGCACGCCGTTCGCAGCCCAGCGGGCCGCCGAAACCTGTGCGGAAAAGGCGACCAAGTTCGGGCTGAAAGAAATCGAAGTCCGCGTCAAGGGCCCGGGCGCCGGCCGCGAATCGGCCATCACCGCGCTCCAGGCGGGCGGCCTCAACGTCAAGGCCATCGAAGACGTGACGCCACTGCCCCACAATGGCTGTCGGCCCCCCAAGAAACGCCGCGTCTAGTCCTTTGTCACACATGTGACCAACGACCAGTGACTAATGACAAGTGACAAGTGACCACGAGGAACCATGGCTCGTCATATTGACTCTGTGTGCAAGCTGTGTCGCCGCGAAGGCATGAAGCTCTTCCTCAAGGGCAGCCGGTGCGACAGCCCGAAGTGCGCCATCGAACGAGGCCGCATGCCCCCCGGCATGCACGGCTATCGCCGCGGCAAGCCCAGCGAATACGGCACCCGGCTTCGCGAAAAACAGAAGCTGAAGCGCTTCTACGGCGTGCTGGAGCGTCAGTTCCGCCGTTACTTCGCCATCGCTTCGCGCTCGCCCGAGAACACCGGCGAGGCGCTCCTGAGCGTGATGGAGCGGCGGCTCGATAACGTGGTACACCGGCTTGGCTTCGCCCCGTCGCGGGCCGCGGCCAGGCAGTTGATCTCGCACGGGCACGTGGCCCTCAATGGCCGCGCCTGCGATATCCCCAGCCTGCTCCTGCGTCCCAACGACACGGTGGTGGTGAAGGGCCGCCAGCGCAGCCTCACCCTCGTCAAGCTCAACCTGCAAGGCGCTCCCAACCCGGTCCCCGACTACCTCGAACGCACCAGTGTGGAACCTCCGGAAGGACGCATGCTCAGGCTGCCCACGCGCGACGACGTGGATCCGCATATCCGCGACATCCGCGAGCAGCTCATCATCGAAGTGTCGGCCCGCTGATCAGTGCCGACGAGTGGATCCAAAGAGCAACCACGACCGGGATGGTCGTCATCTGCATAACTAGGGAGGTCACTGATGCGTATCCGATGGCGTGGCCTGGAACTGCCGAGCCGGGTGGTGAGTGAGCGTGAAACGCTGACCGACGTCTACGGCAAGTTCATCGCAGAACCGTTCGAGCGCGGTTTCGGCGTGACGGTGGGCAACAGCCTCCGCCGCATCCTGCTCTCCAGCCTGGAAGGCAGCGCGGTCACCCGCGTCAAGATCCAGGGCGTCCAGCACGAGATCACCACCATCCCGGGCGTGGTGGAAGACGTCACCGACATCATCCTCAACATCAAGAGCCTGGTGGTCAAGAACTCCAGCGAAATGCCGCGCACCATCCGCATCGAGCGGCACGAGCGCGGTGTGGTGACGGCCGCCAACATCATCACCGACGAGGCCGTGCAGATCCTGGTCCCCGAACACATCATCGCCACCCTCACCGACGATGTCCCGTTCGTCGTCGAGATGACCGTGGAGAATGGCCGGGGTTACCGCACCGCCGAAGAAAACGCGGGCAAGGAACGCGAGATCGGCATCATTCCGGTCGACTCCAGCTTCTCCCCGGTGGTGCGCGTCAAGTACGAGATCGAGGAAACCCGCGTCGGCCAGAAGACGAACTATGACAAGCTGATCATGGAGATCTGGACGAACGGCACGGTCAGCCCGCAGATGGCCGTCATCGAAGGGGCCAAGATCCTGCGCAAGCACCTCAACCCATTCATCCAGTACTCCGAGCCTGGCCCGGAAATGCCCATCGAGGACAAGGTCGAGATCGGCGCTTCCCCCTCGGTCGACCAGGAAATGGAACGCAAGCTCAACATGAGCCTGGCCGAACTGGAACTGTCGGTGCGGGCCACCAACTGCCTCGAATCGGAAGGCATCACCACGGTCCGCGACCTGGTCATCCGCACCGACGAGGAACTGCTCGAAGTACGCAACTTCGGCGAAACGACGTTGAAGGAAGTGAAAGGCAAGCTGGCCGAGCGCGGTCTACAACTGGGCATGAAAATGCCGTCCTTGAAGCGCTGAAGCAGCGGCCCGCGCAGGCGCGACGGGTTAACAAGATCGGTCGGAAAGACGCTGACTGAGAGACTATCATGCGACACCTGAAGAAAGGTCGAAAACTCGGGCGGAATGCCACGCACCGCCTGGCGCTGATGCGGAACCTGGCGCGTGCCCTGTTCACGCACGGCCGCATCATCACCACCGTGGAGAAGGCCAAGGAAGCGCGTGGCTTTGTCGAGCGTCTCATCACGCTGGGCAAGAAGAACACGCTGCACGCGCGGCGACAGGCGTTGTCTCGCCTGCCCGATCGCGACATCGTGGCCAAGGTCTTCGACGAGATCGCGCCGCGCTACGCCGACCGCCCGGGCGGCTACACCCGTGTCATCAAGCGGCATCAGCGCCGCCTCGGCGACGCCGGGCAGACCGCCTTCCTCGAGCTCCTCGCCGAAGGGGAAATGAAAGCGCCGCGCGCCAAGGCGCCCGCTCCCAAGGTTGAATCCGACGAGAAGTAAGTCACGTTGCTTCGTAACTGGGCCCCCAAACTGGGGGCCCTTTTGCATTTGACGGTAAGCAGAAGTGCCAGCACTTCCTCGTTGACAGCACCTTGGTGACGGCCCCATAATACCCTTCCCCTTTTGCGATTGCGGGTAGTGTACAGGATGGCAGTTGTCCACGCGCAACTGGGTTTTGCCACGGGTTCTCATGAATCACAACAACATGCTGAAGGTGTTCAGCGGGCGGGCCAACATCCCGCTCGCTGAAAAAATCGCCCAGTGCATCGGCGATCCGCTCGGCCGCGTCACGCTCGCCAACTTCCCTGACGGCGAAATCTCGGTGCGCATCGATGAAGACGTGCGCGGCCGCGACGTGTTCGTGGTGCAGCCCACCTGCCCGCCGGTCAACGAGAACCTGATGGAATTGCTGGTCATGCTCGATAGCTTCAAGCGCGCCAGCGCCGCACGCGTCACGGCCGTGCTGCCCTACTACGGCTATGCGCGGCAAGACCGCAAGGACCAGGGCCGCGTGCCCATCACCGCCAAGCTGGTCGCCAACCTGGTGACCAGCGCCGGGGCCAATCGCGTGCTGGCCCTCGATTTGCACGCCGCGCAGATCCAGGGCTTCTTCGATATCCCGGTCGATCATCTGATGGCTGCGCCCGTCCTCAACGAGTATATCCTCAGATTGAACTTGCCCCAGAACGACCTGGTCGTGCTCAGCCCGGATGAGGGCAGCATCAAGCGTGCCCTGTTTCATCAGAAGAAGCTGGCCGGGGTGGCCATCGCCGTCGTGGACAAGCGCCGCTCGAGCGGCAGCGAGACCAAGCAGGCGCACCTGATCGGCAGTTCGCTCGAGGGCAAGGTGGCGCTCGTCTTCGACGATATGATCACCACCGGTTCGAGCGCCGTGGGAGCGGCCCTCGCGGCCAAGGCGCACGGCGCCCGCGAGGTATATGTCTGTGCCACGCATGCCGTCTTCTGCGGGCCGGCCATCGAGCGCATGCGCGAGGCGCCCATCAAACAGATCGTCGTCACCGATTCGATTCCGCTGGCGCCGCAGAAGCAGCTGAATAACATCAAGGTGCTCAGCGTTGCCCCGCTGCTGGCCGACGCCATCAAGCGCATTCATTACAACGAGTCGGTCAGCCGGCTGTTCGAGTAGCTCCCATTGACCTGTGCCAGCGGGCGGCCTAAGATCACCACATTCCACAGGTGGCTTTTCGCGGAGCACGCGCATGAAGGGCGAACATCGCAAGGAACTGCAGACCAACATCCTGGCCGATCGCATGGGGCGGTTCATGCACGACATGCGCAGCCAGCCGCAGTCGCGCTCGGCGGCCATCATCGTCCTTATCGGGCTCGCCATCGTCACCTACCTGGCCTGGCAGGTGACCATGGCCCGCACCGACAGGACCAACCAGTGGACGCGTCTCGACGAAGACCTGGTCGGGCAGATCGCCATGAATTCCCCGGAGAACGAAACGGGCGTGCTGGTCCGCGAATTCGACCGCGTCTCGAATGAAGCCCCCTACACGCTGGCAGGGCGGACCGCCCGTTTTCAGCGGGCCCGTTTGCTCCTCTCGACCGGCATGACCCGGCTCTACGCCGCTTCGCCCGGCGAGACGTCGGCTCCTGCCAAGGATTTGGAAAAGGCCCGCGATCTCTTCCGTGAACTGGTCAACCAGACGCGCGACGAGCCCATCCTCACCCAGGAAGCCATGATGGGGGCGGCCCAGGCCGAAGAAGCCCTGGTCGGCGTTCCCAATCCGGAAGATGTCGAGAAGGCGATCGGGAATCTAGACCACGCGCTCGCCGACTATCGCGCGCTGGCCACCAGTTATCCGACGAGCCATCTCGGGCAGCAGGCCGCTGCCCGCGTCAAGAAGATCGAGGAGAATCGCAAGCAGATGGACGAGTTCTACGCCACCATGCGCAAGGAAGCGGCGAATCGGCCCGTCTTTGGGCTGGCGCCGGGCGACGACGGCTGATGTCGCAGGTCACTCATCCCTTGCCCATCGCCGCCACGCGGGCAATCTTCTCGTCACTCAAATAACCGTAGCGATTGATCCACATCCCGTGCGGGTTGGCGAAGCCAGCCCGCAAGCGGCGTTCCACGTCGTCAACCGGGCCATACGAATGGGCTAGCGTGAGGATCGGCGTCCGCCCGGCACTGGCCTGGGCCGAATCGATCTTGGCCCGCAATACTTCGTCGCGAACGCCATGAGGCTCTTCGGGTCCCGGATAGTGAAAACCCGCCAAGCCAGCGCGGCGGTCGAGGCCAAGCAAATCGGCCAGCCAGTGGAGCAACCGCTTTTCATCAAGCCGAGGATTGGCTGCTAGCAAGGTGCGGGCATAGCCCTGGAGCATCATGGGCCAGTGCATCGTGTATAGCTTCACGCTGATGGCCGAGCAGTGGGGCGCGGTCCGGGCAAAATCGAATCCGGAGGCGGCGGCCCAGGGGGGCGGGAAGGCGTTGGGCATCAATTCCTTGTTAGCGCCCGCGGCTTCGTTCAAGACGGCCCGGAAACCGGCCAGCAGCTCTTCGACGAGCGCGGCCTTGAAACGCAGCCAGCTTGTCACGTTGTGAATATCGAGCAAGTTCTCGAGCGTTTCCTGGCTGTCAAGGCCGCCGTGCATTTGCTGATAGAGTTGGCCTGCAGTCGTCTTCATGGCCTCGAAGTCAAAACCCAGCCGCTTGGCTGCCGCGCGGGCCGATTCGCTGAAATCGACAAAACAGTCATCGAGCGAGTAGGGCGGATACTCCGGCCAGTCGAAGCGCAGCCCGGTGATGTCGGGATAGGCGCGGCACAGATCGCGGATGAGGGCCGCCTGGTAATCGCGCAAGGTCTGACTGGCCAAACTGGCATTGCGGGCGACGCGCTGCGCCGGCACGCGGCCATCGGGCAAGCGGGGCTGGTCCTCGTCGCGCGGCCCGCCGAACTGGACGCGGTAGCCCGGCGGGATCGCGGCCTGCACCTGCAGGTACACTTTCAAGCCGCGCTGACGGGCCGCGCGGATGAAGTCACTCACGATGTGGCCCTGCTGCTTCGTCAGTTCGGTCGGCGCCGCGGGCTGATAAGCCAGCCCTTGATACAGCTTGGTGTCGGGCGCGAAGGAAGGGGCGGTGCGCACGAACAGCTCGCGGCGGCCCCACAGCGGGCGGTCGAGCAGGCGGATCGTACCTTGCCCGGCATCATCGGGAGGTTCACGGCCCCCGCTGGCGGCGTCGGCGGGCTCCATCACATAGGGGGAAGTGGCGACCGC
>JBFWSD010000358.1:0-6710 GCA_050248575.1 Gemmataceae bacterium | reverse complement strand
TCTGCACAGTCCCTGGACATGGCACAGTTGAACAGAGCTTCGCCAGCAGAACTGCTGATGCTCGAGGGAGAATAGGCGGAGGGCTCATCTGGTACCCAGCGCGAAGTGGAGACGATGCCAGAACGGGCAACTACGCGAGTCCGGCGGAGCCATCCGCTCACCGCCCTGTCCATCATTTCTTCACCGGACAGGCGTCCGGCGGGATCGGCTGCAAGGGTTCATCCGGATTGTGCACGTCGCCCGCGTGCGGCGTGGGCCGCTGGCCAAAGGCATTGTTCCAGGCGCGGCGGATCAGGCCCATGACGCCGAAAGCCTTGAACGGGGCCGTGTAAAGCTTCAACTTCTTGTGTTTCTCGCCCCAGTCTGGAACGTCGTCGTGCAGGACGTAGATTTCCCAGAGCGTTTCGTCGGGATCGGTGATCCACAGCTTGGTCTGGCGGGCGTAGCAGCATTGCACGTCGTCTTGCTCGCCGATGCGGGCCCCGACCGCTTGCAGACGCTGCTGCACCGCGCGCAGTTGCTCAATGCTGACAAGCCGAAGACCCAGATGATTGAGCGGGCCGCCGGCGCAGGCACGCTTGGGCTTGAGCGACACGACCACAGGTGGATCGTTCAGCTCGAACTTGGCATAGTCGTGATAGAGCTTGGCCGGCCCAGTTCCAAACAACGCGGTGTAGAACTCGACGGAACGCTCCAGACAGCTAACGTTCAACGACGCGTGAAACTTGATCAGTGCCGTGGCCCCTTCGGGAGTGCGGTTCGGGGCCGAGGTCGTGCCAGAAGTCGCCATGGGTTACTCCGATGCTTGGCCAGAAAAGCTGCTGGTATCTGAACAGACCCGTGCGGCCCACACAAAAGCGAAACGCTTCCCCTGGCCCGTCAGGGTGAGATTACTTGCAAGTCGATGGTACCCCGCTCAGTGACTGCGCCGTGGTGAAGCAGATCGGGAGCGTGCCTGGTAAAGAACTCATCGCACCACAGGCAGTGGTTGCCCAGTTCCTGGCTGCGGCGAAACCCTTCGGCCTCGGAGATGCCCAGATGCTCGCCCATGGCCTCGGGTCGGCCTTCATTGAGGGCACGATAGACCGGATGCTCGGCGCAGCGATCAAGCAAAGCCAGCAACGATTCCTCGAGCAAGGTGCCAATGGGTCGACAGGTCATCGGGCAGCAAGGATAGACGTCGCTGAGCTGAACGTTGACCTCACAGCCTTGCCCGCGGTAGTCGAGGAAGTTCTTGGCCCCTGACCAGTTGGAGCAGAAGCGATCGTCCGGCGTGGCGCTGGAAAGCTGCTTTTGCCACGCGCGGCCCCGCGGCCAGAGCGGCCCAATCCACGTTCCTTCATTCGCGCCCCAGAAGGCATAAGTGAGTGGCCGTGAATGATTCTCGCCAGCGCGGGCGCCCGTGCTGGCTTCCACCAGCCCGCGCGAACGCAGCAAGTCTTCGAGATACTCGCGCCGTGCGCGCGTGCTCTTCGGGTGAAAGCGATCCATGCTGGCAATGTCGACGCGGCGAACGCCACAAACCAGTAACCGGTCTAGCGTGGCCTCGTCGAGTAAGTCGCCATTGGTCTGGACCATCAGCACAGTGCGCTCGCGATAGCGCTCGTGAAGCTTTAGCAGCGTGTGAAAGAGCAGCTCGGGCCAGACCAGCACCTCGCCTCCGGAGAGGATGATGCGATCGAGTGCGACATCGTCCGGGTCGGGCAGGTGTGCGATGCAAACATCAGCCTGGTCGATGGTCAGCCCGGGCGCACCGGGAGCGGAGTTGTTGTAACAGTGTGGGCAGGACTGATTGCAGTCCCGCGACAGGACCCAGTAGATGGAATCCATGGTGAACTCGTCAGCGGCGGTGCAGGGACTCGAACTCGGAGACATCGACGTCGTCGTCCCCGGCGGGCGTCATCATTGACCATATCACGTCCTCGGCGGTCTTGTAGGGCAACAGCCTCACATGCCCGTCGACAAAGAGAAATTGGACCCCGGCAGGATCAGGTGAGCCCCAGTTGTCGGCGAGCCTTTCGCCGAGATCATCGGCATCCTGGAAGAGCTTCTTGCCCTTGCGGCCCGTGCAGCCGCAACCTCCAAGGATGATGCCCTGATCCCAGTATTCCGAGCCGCTCTTGATGTCGCGGCGGTCCATCGCCTTCTCGCCGACGAAGAGAGTTTCGGCCACACCATCGGTGATCTCGGCTCGGCGCATCACCAGCCCCATCCCTGGGCGGACGATCTGATCGTTCGCAGCGTAGTCGGAACGGCCAAAGGGATTGAGCCCGGCGGTGACGGCATAGCGGCCGATATGCACCGGATCCTTCGCCGGCACGTCCCGCGCCACGGCTGGCCGCCGCGCGGGAAGGTAGTAGATCTTGACCGCCTTGTCGTGTTGCTGCTTGCGATAGGTTTCTTCTTCGCCCACAAAGGGGAGGATAGCGTAGGCATAGGAACCGGTTTGCAGCCGACCCGAGCGGGCGGGATCGCCAAAGCCCCAGCGCACCGACATCCCGTCGGGATACACCGTGCGGACATCGGGCGTGGTGACCGCTTCGGGAGGCGGGCCGCCGTTGCTCGGATAGAATCCATAAACGGCATGATAGGCTTGCAGCCCGGCGCCGATCTTGCCCAGGTGGTCGGTCGACTCCGTGCGCCGGGCCAGGCCGGTTGCCCGCACCAAGGCCGGCAAGAGCAAGCCAGCCCCGATGAGCAACATCGCGATGCCGACCAGTACGTTCGAGCGGCGAATCATGAGGTGTTCCCTCGTTACTTGTTGTCCTTGAAACGCGGGTCTACGGCGCACGCTTCCGCCGCGCTGATGAGGCCATCGCGATCGCTGTCGATGCGTTTAAACTCGGCCAGAGTTGCCAGAAACTCGTGCGGCGACAGGTCCCCGTCGTTGTTGCGGTCCATGCGCTGGAACCAGGCAGGCCCGTGGCGGCGCACCACTCTCGTGCGATAGAGCGGGCGGAGACGTTCCTCGGCCTCGCCCCGCAACACGGTCAGGCTGAAAGCGCTGTCCGGCATGGGCAGCGTGAGATGACCTTTCGCTTCCGCTTCCGGATCGGCCAGTCGCTGCCAGGCATTTCGCAGTTCGCGTCTGCCCAGCTGGCCATCGCCGTCGGCGTCGAGTAGCTCGAACCAGCCCCGGGGTTGAGGAACGAGGGCAATGGTCAGGCGGCGTTCCTTGATCCAGCGCTCGAGGTCGAGGTAGGACTTCGCTTCCTGAGCCGTGAGTCGACTGTTGCCGTCGCCATCGGCAAGAACGAAGATGCGCCGCAGCGCCTTGTACCTGGGCGCTTGCACGTCCGCCACTCCAGCGAAACCGCGCTTCTTGTTGTCAGCATCGTGCAACAGTTCGAGCAGGTCGGTGGCCGGCGCTACCGCTTCGACGTCAAGCGGCGCCCGGGCCAGCACGTCGAGGCGTTGATCTGTGATATTCAACAACCGTCGATTGGCTTCCGCTTCCTTGCTGCCCGCGCGGCGAACCGAACACCTCGGGCCAAGGCTGACGGTCAGGTTGGCATCAATCTTGGCAACCCATCGCTCGAGCTCGCCACGATCGAGCTGGCTGTCGCCGTTTCGATCTGCGGCAGCGAAAGGTTTCGCAGCCAGTTTGAACTCGGTGGGAGACAGTTGCTGATCGCCGTCACGATCGCAGGCGGCCAGCAGCCTGGTGACGAGGGCCGCCGGCTGCCCGTCTGGCGCGACGCCGATGAAAGAGGCAGCCTCGCGCTTCGCTGCCGTCGGCGCTGGTGAAGTGAACAGGTTCGGCAAGAGTTCCAGCGGCGTGATGCACCCATCTTCGTCGCTGTCGAAGGCAGCGAGGATATCGGCGGCCCGTTGCAGGGCGGCTTTCGATGGCCGACAGTCCGTGCCACCCAGTGCGCGGGCCAGCGCCACAGTC
Organism: Gemmataceae bacterium; assembly: GCA_050248575.1. Classification (GTDB taxonomy): domain Bacteria; phylum Planctomycetota; class Planctomycetia; order Gemmatales; family Gemmataceae; genus JBFWSD01. The sequence goes on along the minus strand of JBFWSD010000358.1, from coordinate 2,815 downwards.
AACTTCGGACCGTAGGGATCAGGAAAGGAAACCAGCTCGGGGCGCACCAGGGATAGCCCCGCGCCTACCCAGGCTTGCTGGAAGGCCGCGGGTGTCAGCGCAACGTCAGTCGGCGTAATCCCTATGTCGGTTTCAGGGAGTAGCCGGCTACGCAGAAGTAGTTTCAGTTCTGCGGGCTGCAAGCGGCCGTCGTGATTCCGATCGAAGTGCTCGAAGAGTCGTTGCCGCACTTTCGCTTCAACCTGCTGGAGGCTGTCCTCGCCTAGCAGCAACTGAAACCGCAGACGGACAGGTTGGCCGTCTGCCACCACGAGCACTAGGTGTCCGTCATCCCCGCCATGCGCGGGATCAGCGCAGCAACAGGCCAACACCACCAGGGCTGGAAGCACTCTGTTCATGCCAGCACCTCGGTAAGTGGCTTGGCGTCCTTCTCGACAATGCGGATGGGCCGTCCGATGTTCGACATGTTCTTTTTCAGGTGGTCGATGCCGAGCGCCTGACAGAGGGTGGCCATCAGGTCTGGCACCGACACGGGCCGCTCCTCGACCGAACCGCCCGAGGCACTGGTCTTGCCTACAACTTGCCCTCCCTTGATGCCTCCGCCGCCCAGCACGACACTCCAGGCGCGCGGGAAGTGATCTCGGCCCACCTGCCCGTTGATCCGCGGAGTGCGGCCGAACTCGCCCATCCAGACGATGAGCGTCGAATCGAGCAGGCCGCGCTCGTCCAGGTCGGCCATCAGCGAACCCCAGGCTGGATCGAGCTGCCCGCTCAGCGTCTTGATGGTGTCGAAGTTGTGCTGGTGCGTGTCCCAGTTGCCGACCTCGGCAACGCCCCCCAGGCTGACTTCCACGAAGGGGACGCCGCGCTCGACGAGACGACGAGCCAGCAAGCAGCCCTGGCCGAAGATGTTCCGCCCGTAGTGTTCGCGGACGGCTGCCTTTTCTTCCTCGAGGTTGAAGGCGCGAACCGCCGGGCTGCGCATCAGGCGAAAGGCTCGCTCGTAAGCCGTGGCGCGGCTATGCGTGGCCTCGCCCGGATGAGCCTTCGCGAATCGTTGATCCAGGTCCTTCAGTAGACGAGCGCGGCTGGCCGTCCGGACTGGCCCGATCTCGGCCGGAGACTGAAGGTCATCCACCTTGAGCGAATCCTCGTAGCGGTTGGTCACTCCCTGGTCAGCATTCTCGCCAACCAGGAGTGGCGTGTGTGCGGCCCCGAGGTAGCCGGCGCTGTCGGCATCTTGCTCGGAGAAGCGCGTGGGAGCGATGCTCACGTAGTTGGGCAGCTCGGAATCAGAGCGGCCCGTCTCCTTCGAGACGATCGCGCCCAGGCTGGGAAACTGGATGGGGGCCTGCGGGCGGTTGCCCGTGCGCATCAAGTACGCCGCGCGGCCATGATCCCCTTCAGGCGTGCTCATCGAGCGGACGATGGCCAGCCGTTTCATGTGCTTGGCCACCTGGGGCAGGTGCTCGCTGATGCGCACGCCAGGGGCTGCCGTGTCGATGGCCTGATACGAGCCACCGTTGGCGTGGCCAGGTTTCAAGTCGAAGGTATCCATCTGGCTGGGGCCGCCATTCATCCACAAGAGAATGCACGCACGCTTGCGCTGGGGATTGGCAGCGGCATCGGCGGCCAGTGCTTCCAGCCAACCGGAGCAAGACAGCCCACCCGCGCCGGCGGCCGCGATCCGCAACCAGTCGCGCCGTTTCAACCTGCTCATGTTCATTTCTGCCTCTCAATGGTTGAGGATGAACTCGTTGCTGTTGAGCAGCGCCCAGAACAGGTCGGCGAGGGCCGCCTTCTCGCCAGTGCTGGCAAGCAGGCGTTCCACGCGCTGGCGTTCGTCGCGGGTGGGATGCCGGCTCAGCGCTGCCAGGTAAAGCGTGTCGATCTTGCCCGCAACATCGAGGAACGGCGCATCCAGGACGGCGACCAGGATCTCGCCGCGCTCGGGGCTGGTCATCTCGTCGATGAGCTTGCCGTTCATCAGGGTCAAGGCCTGCAGGATTGATGTTTGCGGCTCGGCCCGGCCGCTCACGCCGGCAAACTTGCGGAGGAACTCGGCGCGTGGGCTGCGCGGCTCCAGCCCGAACTGCCTGCGATGCGGGGCGGGCACCGCTTCCCGATAGCCCGTGGCCACCGCCAGGCTGTCGAAGAGCTGTTCCGCCGACATTACCTTCACGGCCCTCCGCGCGAAGCTCTGCCTCTCCTGTTGCGATTCGTGGCTGACCGCACTGGTGCGCTGATAGGCCCTGCTGGAAATGATGGCCCGGATCAGATACTGCACGTCGTAGTGATGTGCGGCAAACTCCCTGGCCAGCTCATCGAGCAGCTCGGGGTGGCTGGGCAGATGATTCTCGTCGTAGTCGTCGAGCGGCTCGATCAGCCCTACTCCTACGAGCTGGGCCCAGATGCGGTTCACGGCGTTGCGCGTGAAGTAAGGATTCCTGGGCGAGGTCAACCAGTCGGCAAAGACCTGGCGCGGATCCTTCGTGCCGTCCAGGCGTGGCTGCGACCCGTCGAGGAACCTGGCTGAGGCGCGTTTGTCCAGCCCGGGGATATCAAGGTTAAAGCGCTGGGCCGCGGGCCGCGTCGGGCGAATCGCCTCTCCCTGCTTGGTATACTCCGGCGGTACCGGTGCAAAGAAGGCCGCGAACTCCCAGAACTGCGTCTGCTTCCATTCCGCGAACGGATGATCGTGACACTGGGCACACTCGAGCTTGACGCCGAGGAACAATCTCGACACGGTCGAGCCAAGCGTTTCCGCCTTGAGATCGTTGCCTTCATAGAAGGCCAGCGCAGGCGGGTCCGCCGA
>JBFWSD010000357.1:0-6714 GCA_050248575.1 Gemmataceae bacterium | reverse complement strand
GACATCTTCGACCTGGAACCGCCGCGCACGATGTCGCCCATCGTCGAGCTCGGGCAGGCTGTCGTACGCACCACGATGCGTTTCGCGCTGACCATCCTGATCGTCGGCACGATCGCTGGATTCGCCTACCTGGTCTGGATCCTCTGGCCCGCACCCGAGCTGGACAAGCGTTATCTGCCCGACCTGTGCCGCTCGATCTACTCGATCCGGCCCACCAGGCTGATCGGCAGCGCGGGCTACCAGAAGCTGCAAGCCCGCAGCGCCGAGCTGGTGAATCCGTTCGAGAAGCGGATCACGGAACAGTTTGGCGTGCCCGCCAGCGCCATCGACCGGTTGACGCTGGCCCGCGACGCGCATGGCGAACTGATCGCCGTGCTGCACACGCGCATGGACCTGTCGATCGAACAGATCGAGAAACAGCGCCGGGCGGCTCCTGACTTTCCGAAGCTGCGCTTCGATCCGGTGGCGGCGGTCGGCTACGAGCTGTTCCAGGAAACCTACGAGGAGAAGCCGGGCCAGCGTGTGATTGGCCGGGCTTTTTGCCTGCCGCAGCCCAGATTGCTGATCGTGGGTAAGCGTGCCGTTGTCGAAAAGATCCTGGAACGGAAAGGGGACGCAACCCTGGACGGCCCGCTGGCCCGCGCGGTGGCCGGCAATGACTTCAATCGCTCGATCGGCTGGGCCTCGATGCGACTGGGGCCGCTGCCCGCGGGGGTGGTGCCCTTCGATCTCAGCCTGGTGGAAGCCAGTGCGGGCAACATCGATATCAACGATACCGTCGATGTCCGCGTCTTGCTGGTTTTTGCCGATGCCGAGGCCGCCGAGAAGCTGCGCGGCGAGATCCTGCTGGGCATCACCGACTGGAAGAGGCAACTCTACCTGGCGGGCAAAGTGCCCGCCCAGGTGGTGCAACTGCTGGACACGCTCGATACCAGCCAGAGCGGCGCGCAAGTGCGCCTGGAAGTGACACCGGACACACAGGCCGTGGTGGAAGCCATCGACCTGCTCGGGGCCAAGCGTTGACAAGCGGCCCGCGCTGGAGAACAATCGACCCCGAACCCCGAGCCCGACGCGCCAGAAGACCACGTAGAAGGACACATCATGAAGACATCGCCGTCGGCTGCCAGCGCGGGACTGGTGCGTGCCCTCGGGCCGCTCATGGCCATCGCCATCGTGGTCGGCACCGTGATCGGTTCCGGCGTCTTCAAGAAGCCTCAGGAAGTCGCCTTCAATGTCCCTTACTTCGGGCTGGCCGCGCTCGCCTGGATCCTGGGGGGCGTGCTGGCGCTGCTGGGCTCGCTGGCCCTCGCCGAGGTCGCCGTCCTCTATCCTCGTGCCGGCGGCAACTACGTTTATCTGCGCGAAGCTTACGGCCGACTCGCCGGCTTCCTCTGGGGCTGGGTCGACTTCTGGATCATACGCGGCGCTTCGCTGGCGGCGCTGGCCACGGTGTTCGCCGAGTCGCTTCACGACGTGCTCAAGAACGATGCCTTTCAGCAAGCGCTGGGCATGGAACTGCCCTACCTGGGTTACTGGGAGCTGAAGTGGTTGACGGTGGCCGTCATCATGGGGCTGGCCGTGGTCAATGTGCGCGGCGTCCGCTGGGGCGGCGGGCTGCAACTGTTCATCACGATCGTGAAGGTCGGCTCGCTGCTGGGCATCATGGTGTTGCCCTTCGTGGCGGCGTCGCTGGTCGGCGCGCAGGCGGCCACGCCGCAAGTTGAACGGCTCGATCCGTGGTGGCCCGCCAGCCTGGGCGAATTCAGCCTGGGCAAGTTCGTGACGGCCCTCCTTGGCGTGCTCTGGGCTTATCACGGCTGGATGAATATTGCCCCGGTGGCCGAGGAAGTACACACGCCGCAGCGGAACATCCCGTTCGCGCTCATCGGCGGCACGCTCATCATCATCGCGCTTTATCTGGGCGTGAACCTGGCATACTACCTCATCGTGCCGCGCCTCGAGATGGCGGCGCTCAAGGACACCACGGTGGCCACGCACTTCAGCCTGCTCTTGCTGGGGCCGATCGGGGCCGCGGTGGCATCGGCGGCAGTGATGTGTTCGGTGTTCGGCGCCTTGAACGGCAACTTGCTGGTTGGCCCGCGCCTGCTCTATGCGATGGGCGAAGATCGGCTGGCCCCCAAGTTCCTGAGCGCGGTGCATCCGCGCTATCACACGCCGGCCTGGGCGATCCTGATCATGGCGGCCTGGGCGTCGATCCTGGTCGTGGGCGGCGCGTTGCTCATCAGGATTCCGCTGCCCGTGCTGACGCTGGGCAGCCTCTCTCTCGATATGAACGTGCCGAAGGGCGAGACGCTGTTCGGCGTGCTCACCAACTTCGCGATGTTCGGCGCGGTCACATTCGAGACGTCGGCGGTGGCGAGCATCTTCGTGTTCCGCTGGCGGCAGCCCGACGCGGAGCGGGCCTATCGCTGTGTGGGCTATCCGCTGGTGCCCGCGCTGTATGTGGCGATCATGGCCCTGGTGCTGGCCAACATGTTCACGTATCAGCAAGTGCAGGCGCTGGTGGGGATTGCCTTCATTGCTTCGGGCGCCTTGATCTACCGGCTGGCGGCGCGGCCCGCGGAGATTGCATCTGCTCCTGCCGAATCGGCTGAACCAGATGCAGAGGCGAGCGAAGAGCCGATGTAGCCCCGGAAAAAAATTGTGCGCCAGCGAGCAGTCTGGTCTGGCAGTCCAAACATCGCTTGCACACTTCCCTTGCACAGCGACGGCATATGTGCCATTGACATTGAATATGTCAAATGCACGAGTTACGCCGAAAATCGCCGAAAATGAAGTGTGCAAGCGACGAGTCCCTAGAATCGGTTGCAGCCGGGGCCAGAGGACGCGCGTTCGCGAACGCGCAGCGGTACGTTTCCATTGATTCTGCGCCGTTGAGTGGAAAAGTACGTGTCAGTGTTGTCTGTCTGGGGGGCAGATCAGCGTTCACCGTGCACGAGGGTGTGTTTGACCTGGAAGTTGCCGCCGGGCTGCCAATCGAAGAGGACGAGATCGGCAGGAGCGCCGGGCTCGAGCTGGTGGACGGGCAGCCCGAGCAACTGGCGCGGGCGGATGGTGGCCATGTCGATGGCGTCGCGCAGGCTCACGTCGGTGTAACGCAGCACGTTGCCTAGACAAAGGTCGGTGAAGGCCCAGGCGCCGGCCAGGTAGGTGGTGCCCGCCACCAGGATCTTGCCTGCCGGGGTGATGTCGAAGTCCTGATCCCACTCGCGATAGCGGCCCGCGGGCAAGCCGGCCAGGCTGCTGGCATCGCACGTCAACACCGTCCGCGCCGGCGTCTTCACGCGGAGGATCACACGCACAACCGAGGCGGGCAGATGGTGCCCGTCGCAGATCACGCTCGCCCACAGCCGATCGTCGGCGAGCTGTTCCCAGATGTAGTTGTCGTGGCGGGGCAAGACGGCGTGCGAGCCGTTGCCGAGATGGGTGCTGAGCGTGGCCCCGGCGCGGACCGCGTCGGCAATCTGGGTACGGCTGGCCGCGGTGTGCCCGAGGGCCACCACCACACCCGAGCCAACCACTTTCTCGATGAAGGGGATGGCCCCTTCGTGTTCGGGGGCCAGCGTGAGCAGGCGGATGCGGCCCGCCGCGGCCTCTTGCAAGCGGCGAAACTCATCCCAGTCGGGGGCCCGCACGTGCGCCTTCGGATGCGCGCCGCGCGGCCCGTCTTCGGGCGAGATGTAGGGCCCTTCCACATGGATGCCGGCCACCGCGGCGGCGACATTCTGGTCGGCCGCGCAGGCTTGATCGATGGTGGTCAGCCCGTGGGCCAGCGCGGCGAACGAGTTGGTCACCAGCGTCGGACACAGACTGCCCACGCCATGCTGACGGCACACGTCGACCACGTGCCGCACCGTCTCGGTCTTCAGTTTTTCGGAGTTGAAGCTGTGGCCGTCGCAGCCGTTGATTTGCAAATCGAAGAGGGCAGGGGCGACCCAGCCCGCCTCGAGATCGGCGTGCTGCCCGTTGCCGGGTTCGATGGAAGTGATGCGCTCTCCCGCGCACGTCACCACGACCGGCTCACCGGTGGCATAGTGACGGGCGCGGAGGCGGCAGGATGCTGTCACTCGCTGGCCTTTGCCTTGTCCTTGTCCTTGTCCTTGTCCTTGGCCTTGTCTTTGTCCTTATCTTTGTCCTTGTCCTTGTCTTTTTCCATCTTGTCCTTGTCTTTGTCCTTCTCCATCTTGTCCTTGTCCTTGGACATCTTGTCCTTCTCCATCTTGTCCTTGTCCTTGGACATCGCGTCCTTGTCTTTGTCGTTCTCCATGGACTTCATGTCGTCTTTGCTCTTGTCCTTGTCCTTGTCGTCGGACTTGGACTTGTCCTTGTCGCCGTCCTTCTCGGGCTGAGTATTCGGCGCGGGCTGCTCGGTATTGTCTTCCTCGGCGTTGCCCGAGCCGCTGAGCATGGGGGCAATGAAGAAGGCCGCCAGGGCGACGGCGATGACCATGAAGGCGCCGGTGCCAAGCAGGACCCAGTCGCGGCCGCTCAAACCGAGGCGGCGCTTCTTTTTCTTGCTCGAGGCGGCGGCCACCGGGATCAGTTCCACATCCACTTCCCTGCTGGAAACTCGCCCCGTCGCGCCAACCGGCTTGGCGACGGGCAGATCTCCGCGCTGCTTGTGCCTGTGCTTCTTGCGATGCTTGTCCATGCGAGCTTCCTCCGGAGGTGGGCCGATAGGTATGCCAACAGGAACGCCAGAACGGGCAGCCGCCGACAAGGGAATCGCCGGCGGCGGGACAGGAATGGCCGCCATGGGTGCACTGGCCGGCTTGCCTCTCTCCAACCACTTAAGATACGAGCTGAACCGCGGATCGTCTTCCAGGCTGTAGAGCGGTTCCTGGGTGGCCGGCATGAACGGCTTCAAGGCGAGGGCCGCCCGCTCCGGCGTCTGATAACGCTGCGCTGGCTCCTTGGCCAGCATGAAGTTGGACACCAGCTGCAAGCCGTCCGGCACGGCCGGGTTCAGCTCGCGCAAGGGCCGCGGCGCCTCGGTCGCGTGCCGCACCATCTGGCTGATAATGTTCGTATCGGGAAACGGGGGCTGCCCGGTCAGCACGTGATAGAGCACGCAGCCCAGGCTGTAGATATCGGCCCGGATGTCCGAAGCATGGGCATCGCGCGCCTGCTCCGGCGCCAGGTAATCGGGCGTGCCCAGCAAGACCCCTTCGCCGGTGAGCTGGAAGTCGGGCATGGCGGGCACACTCTCGTCGAACAGCTCGCGGCCCAGCCCGATGTCGAGAATCTTCAACGTCGACCGCAACGTGTCCGACGGGCTCTTGGGAACCAGCATCATGTTGGCCGGCTTCAAGTCGCGATGCACCAGCCCTTGTTCGTGAATGTGCTGCAAGCCTTGCAAGGCCTGGAAGACCAGCCGCACCCCCTCGGCGGGGGGCAGCTTCTGCCGCCTGAGCAGCACTTCCTCGAAGGTCTCGCCATCGAGGTATTCCATGACGATGTAGTGGACGCCGTTGGCGACGCCGACATCGAAGGCGCGGACGATGTTCGCGTGCGTGAGCCGCATGGCCAGGCGGGCCTCGCGCTGGAAGCGGCCGAAGAGTTGCGGATCCTTCACGCGCGAAGGGGGCAGCACCTTGATGGCCACGGTGGCCCCGGAGGAGTGCAGCCCCTTGTAGACGCCGGCCATGCGCCCCTTGCCGAGGCGGTCGAGGATCTTGTACTCGTCGAGGTAGTAGCCGTCGAGATGGCCGCGCGCGAGCAGACCCGACTGGTACGACGTCACATACTGGTTGCTCACGAGCCACTTGCCGAAATGGCTGGCGCTGGTGTTCGAGCCCTTCGACTCGGTTTTCCAGCGGTCGTACATCGACTTGACGCCATCGGACGTGAGCAACTTGCTGCGCACCAGCAAGCCGCAAATGTTCTCGACCGTCATCTCCATATGAGACGCACCTCGCGCACACAGGCCAGTCTCTAGTGTGCCGGCGGGGCCATCGAAAGGCAAAGGGATTCCGCCGATTTACCCGCGTCGTCGCTGACGCTGGCTTCAATTGTTCCACCAGTGGTTACCTACCAGATTGACGATGACCCAGACGCCCACTCCGAGCAGGGCAGCCGACAGAACATACCGGCGCAGGTGGGCGGGCGTGGCCGGTGCGCCGGTCGCGGTCTGTGGGTCGCCCTTGTGAAACTCGAACCAGCGGGCGGCGATCATGCCGGCGAGCACGATCAGGAAGATCATGTCGGCGCCGGTCAGCCAGCCCGCCGCGGACTGGGCGATGTTCAGCGCGACCACCACCAGGATCATCGGCCCGAGCATCATCCAGAAGATGCGGCTGAACGCCGCGCTCAGCGAGGTTCGCTGTTCCACGTGCTGCTGCGGTTCGCTACTCATGGCTTATCCTCCAGGGTGTGCTCCTCGAAGCGCTTGCCGCTCCGGAGCATCTTCGTGTAGCAAAAAATGAGCATGCTGATCACCAGGGACCAGAAGATGGTCATGAAGACAATGGCGGCCGGCGTCATCGTCCACCTCCCTTCCAGGGCGGCGCGAACCAGCGCGCAAGCGCAACGCCGCATCGATCAGCCAGTCACGATCAGTCGGGATGGACGAAGAACGCGGTCACCAGCCGCCGCCGTTGGTGACGAAGAGCACCAGGAAGAGCTCGTGCTCGCAGGTTGGATTGACGTTGTCGCGGCTCATGGACCCACCAGTTAGAAGATGGGGTGGGGGCA
>JBFWSD010000356.1:0-6723 GCA_050248575.1 Gemmataceae bacterium | reverse complement strand
TCCATGGCTGTCTCGCCGCCGTACATGACCCGGCCCGTCAGCAAGTAATAGAGCGTGCAGCCCAGGCTGTAGATGTCGGCGCGCTGATCGGCGCGCTTGGTGTTGAGTGCCTGCTCGGGGGCCATGTAATCGCAGGTGCCCATGATGCTGCCGGATTCGGTCAACTCCCCAGCAGGAGCGGCGTTGGCGCCGTCTGCATTGACACGGGCCAGGCCCATGTCGAGGATCTTGACCACGCGCTTGCTCCCCGAGCCAGACAGCAGCAAGTTGTGCGGTTTGATGTCGCGGTGCACGATGCCTTCTTCATGGGCGTGCTGCAGTCCCTGTGCCGCCTGCGAGATGCAGTCGGCCGCCTGCGCGACGGGCAACGGGCCGCTTTTCTTGACCAGGCTCGACAAGTCCGAGCCGTCCACAAACTCCATCACCAGGAAATGAACGCCTTTATCCTCGTCGGCGTCGTAGGCAGCGACGATGTTGGGGTGGCTCAGCTTGGCAGCCGCTTCGACTTCCCGTTGGAAGCGCTGGACGGCCGTCGGATTGGAGGTGATCTTGGGCGACAGCACCTTGAGGGCCACGGTGCGCTTCATGCGGCGATGCTGCGCCTTGAAGACGACACCCATGCCTCCCTGACCGAGCTTGTCGAGCACGACGTAGTTGCCCATCACCAGGCCGCGCGTACGGCCCTGGCAGAGCATGGCAGCCTGGTAGCGCGTCAGCTTGCCCTGCTTGATCAACTCCTGGGCGAGTTGTTTTGTGTCTTTCTTCACGGCCTCGGGCACCGCAGCGAGCGCGGTCTTGGCGTCGTCGGCATTTAGCAGTCCACTCTCGTTCAAAGCCTTGAGGAATTGCTGGATCGGCACGACTTGAGCGGGCGGAGCGGCAGGATCTTGAGGCGACGCCATTACCTGGCCCTCGGACGAGGAAGCATGGGGCGAACTTCCCCATTGTGGCTCTCGATTGGTGGAATGGCAAGGAGAAGAAGTGTATGACAGCCGCTGCCAAACTACGGTGCCATCAGCATCTGTCACGTCTCCGAACTCGCAAAGAAAATTCGAAAAATCAGGAAGTTGGCCCGGCTGGCTCGTCGTGATAGTGGGTGAAGTGAGTTCCGGGAGACTTTCCGATGGCAACCGCTACCAAGCTGACCCTGCGACAGATGCTCCAGCGTCTGGGGGGCGTGGCCGAAGCCGACGATGACGGGCAACTTCTTGCCCGCTTTCGCAACGGCGACGAAGCCGCGTTTTCCTGCCTGGTCGAACGGCACGGGCCCATGGTGCTGGCCACCTGTCGCCGCGTGCTGGGCCGCGAACACGACGCCGAGGACGCCTTTCAGGCAACCTTCCTGGTGCTCGCACGCAAGGCGGGCTCTCTTGATGGCAGTCGTTCCCTGGCCGCCTGGCTGCACACGGTGGCCCAGCGTCTGGCGTTCGACGCCCGCAAGCAAGAACAACGCCGCCTGCGGCGCGAGCAAAGGGTCAGCTCCGATGGCGTGGCCTGGCCCGACGAGATCGCGGACGGGCAGGAGGCAAGCAACGTGGTCGATGCCGAGCTGACGAAGTTGCCACTCAAGTACCGGGCTCCTCTGGTGTTGTGTTATCTGGAGGGGAAATCTCACGAGGAAGCCGCCCACGTCCTGGGCTGGCCGCGCGGCTCGATGGCCAAGCGGCTCGCACGCGGCCAGGAAATCCTCAAGCAGCGACTCGTCCGTCGCGGCGTGAGCCTGGCTTTGGCCACCTCTTGCATCGACGGGCTCGAAAGCCGGGCCGCCGTCACGCCAGGCCAGGTCGCATCCATCACCCAGGCAGCGCAGACGTTCGTGAGCGGCCGCATGGCCGCCACGCCCGCCGAGCTGCTCGCACAAGGAGCGTTACGAAACATGTTGGTCAACAAGATGAAACAAGGCACGCTGGCGGGTGTGGCCCTGGCGTGCATTCTCGGCGCCGGTTGGTGGTTGAACCAGGCCGTGGCCCAGCCCGAGGCAGCGGCGCAGCCTGCCCCCGCCAAGGCGCCGGCCCAGGCTTCGGTCGAATCCGTCAAGAAGACCGTGGATGGGGGCAACCTATTCGCCGGCGAGCTCTTCCAGAAGCTGCGTGGCGAGCCGGGCAACCTGTTCTTCTCGCCCTATAGCGTCTCGACGGCCCTGGCCATGACCTCGGCGGGTGCCCGCGGCACCACCGACGCCGAGATGGTCAAGACTCTGCACCTGATTCCCGAACAAGAGCAGCGGCATCCGGCCTTTGCCGAGTTGATTCGGCAGACGCGCCGCGACAAGAAGGACAAGGTGCAGCTGCACGTCGCCAATGCCCTGTGGGGCCAGGACGATTTTCCTTTCCACGACGACTTCCTCGGCACCACCGCGAGCAATTACGGCGCTGGCCTGCGCAAGCTCGATTTCGCCAAGACCGAGGACGCCCGCCAGACCATCAATCGCTGGGTCGAGGAGAACACCAACGACAAGATCAAGGACCTGATCCCCAAGGGGGTTCTCGATCCAGTGTATACCAAGCTGGTGCTGACCAATGCGATTTACTTCAAGGGAGACTGGGCCAGCCAGTTCAAGAAGGAGCTCACGTCTGACGGGCCCTTCTTCACGGCCCCGGACAAGCAAGTTCAGGCCAGGTTGATGTACCAGACCCAGGAGTTCAAGTTCTTCGAGGATGGCAACCTGCAGGCGCTCGAGCTGCCCTATGTGGGCAACAACATGGCCATGATCGCGCTGTTGCCCAAGAAGAAGGACGGGCTGGACCAGCTCGAAGCGGGTTTCTCGATGAAGCAGCTCGAGGAGATCCTGGGCAAGATGCACAAGACAAAAGTGAACGTGGTGCTGCCCTGCTTCAAGATGACCTCCAAGTTCGCGCTCAGCAAGCGGCTGAAGGAGATGGGCATGCCGTCCGCCTTCGGGGCTGCGGATCTGTCCGGCATGACGGGCGGCCCCAACAAGCTGTACATCTCCGAGGTGATTCATCAAGGGTTCGTCGAGGTGAATGAGGAAGGGACCGAGGCGGCCGGCGCCACGGCCGTGGTGATCAAGGAGCGTCGGGCGGTGGGGCCGATCATTCCCTCGTTTCGTGCCGACCACCCGTTCCTGTTCCTGATCCGCGACAACACCACGGGCAGCATCCTGTTCGTGGGTCGGCTTGCCGATCCCAGCAAATAAGCCCATCAAAGACGGGATCCCCGGGGGCGGCTGGCCCGTCCCGGGGATTGTTCATTTCCGGGAACCGACTTCCGCAACATCTCGTCTAACCGTCAAGGGTGCGCGCCCTCGGGGGTTGTGCTGTCACTTCTGGCGGAAAAACCCACCGTGCCCTGAGAAATCCTGGCATTCGCCGGGTGGTAGGTTAGACTGAAGTACACCCTGTCGGGGTGATCCATGTCTCTGTTTCAGGAAAGGACTTAAGACGAACATGAAGGCCATCAAGGTGCTCGTTCCCGCAGTGCTGGTGGTGGTGATCGTGCTGCCCTTGTTCGCGGTGCCCAAGCCGTCGGACATTCCGCCGCTGATGAACAAGCTGAAGAGCGAGAATGCCAAGGAGCGGCTGGCTGCCATCAAGGAACTGGGTGGCATCGGCCTGGTGAAGGCCGCCTATGTCAAGCAAGCGGTCCCTGGCATCCTTCAGGCTGCCAAGGACGACAAGGATATGGACGTGCGGCTGGCCGCCCTCACCGCGCTGGGGCAGATCAACCCCGACGCCGAAGAGGCCGTCCCCGTCTTCATCGAAGCGCTGAAGACCAACGACGACCGGCTGCAGATTGCCGCCCTTCAGGGCATTGTCTACTTCGGGCCCAAGGCCAAGGCTGCCCTGGCTGAAGTCAATCGCATCCAGGCCGAGATCCGCAAGCTCGACAAGGACGCGCAGAAGAAAAAGCGGAACCTGCAAAAAGCCGCGGGCGCTGCCGCCGACGCCATCACGGGCCGAGGCAAAGGCTAAGTCCGCCTGAACTTCGGAGTTGGGTTTTCGTCTGGTGGGCAGGCATCGGGCCTGCCCACACTGTTTCCACTCTCCTCTTGAAAGGAGCCCCGGGACCGAACGGCCGGTCTCCATGCTGGCAGCGCTGCACGTTTGGCTCGAAGGCAATCCCGATACGTTGTGTTTACCGTTTCCCAGTCTCTTTCATGAAAGGACTTGCCCATGAGCAGAACCATCAAGGCGCTGGTCCCCGGTCTCTTGATCCTGGCTGTTGCCGTACCGAGTTACGGCGTGCCCAAGCCGAGCGACATTCCGCCGCTGATCAAGCAGCTGGACAGCAAGGACGCCAAGGCGCGTGCGGATGCGGCCCGCGAGATTGGCCGCATCGGGCTCATCAAGCTGAGTTACGTGCGCTCGGCCATTCCGGCTCTGCTGGATGCCGCGAAGGACGACAACAACGATGTGCGCATGGCCGCCCTGGCCGCCATCGGCATCACCCGACCTGAGCCCGACCAGGCGGTGCCCGTCTTCACCGATGCCCTCAAGTCGGACAATGACCAGCTCAAGATGGCCGCCATGGAAGGGCTGCGCTATTACGGCGAGAATGCCAAGGCGGCTCTGCCCGAGCTCAACAAGATGAATGAAGAATTGAACAAGCTCGACAAGGACGAGCAAAAGAAGAAGCGCAACCTCATGCGTGCCGTGCGCGACACGCTACGCGCCATCAATGGCCGCTGACCGAGCGTTGCGACGGAGACCCTGCTCCCTGCTGGAGCAGGGTTTCTTTTTGCGCTGCCATCCGAAAGAGAAGGTCGGCTTCTGGAAAAAAAGAGAAGCCCGGCTTCTGGAAACGCCAAGCACAGGGGCTCATCGCAGCGGAATCGGTCCAACGCCGAGCAGAGAAGCCGGGCTTCTGGTTCCTGCCCGAGCTTCCTTTCACTTCTGGGTAGTACGCGGCAGCCTCAGTCGGCGAGGCGCATCTCGCGGACCTTGAGCTGGATGCGTTGCAGGAGAGCGTTGGTCTTGTCGACATTCTTGGCCTTGGCGGCCTCGCGGAGCTGGTCGGCCATGTCCTTGAGCTCCTTGGTGTCGGCCTCGAGGGTCTTCTTGCGCGGCTCGGGCACCTCAACAGACTTCTGCATGAAGCGGGCCGTCTGCTCCAGGCCGCGCGCGTAGTCGTCGAGATCCGCCCACTGATCGACGAAGAAGGCTTCGGTGGCCGAAGTGGCCTGCAGCCTGGCCCGGGTGAGCAGTTCCGCGTAGGGCAAAGGCTCCGTCGCCTCGGGCAACGGCCTCACCGGCAGGCGCTCGGGAGGAAGTTGACAGCCCGCCAGGACCAGCACAGACAGGATCAGCGCGCGCTTCATGGTGCACCTCGGTTGGACCGGGTGGCACCAGCCGACTTCAGCGTCCGAGCGGGTCGGGCCGATCCGTATAGGTATACGGTGCCATACCGGTGCGGTCTTCGGGCAGAGCGAGCCGCGCTCGTCCGCGCTCTTCCTGCTCCCGGATGGTCAGGAGCGGATCGTCCACCCGTTCCGGGGCCCGGCGCTGAAACGGACCCACGGTGTTCTGGCACCCCGCCAAGAGCAAGATGCCGACAAGAATAGCGTAACGCATCTTCTCTGTTCCTTCCTGGCAATCAGCCGAGCTGGCACAGGCCATCCAGCCGGGATGACCCAGAGTGCCTCGGCGCCTCTCTCTCTACTATCGACCATGCGCTGCGGCCCCAAGCAATGCCAGCGGAAAATGCCCGCCGCCGGGCCAAGTTGCGCAGGTTTCCTCGCTAAAGTCCGCACAACCCGAAGGGGCCTTCGCGCCGATACGTTGGACCGCTGAGCCAGCGACACACAGGGCTCAATTCCCCATCAGCTTGCTGAGGCTGATGCGAACTTCCTTGGTATCCGCGGTCTTGACGATGGCGCGGCTTCCCTTGGCGAGCAGTTCTTGCTCGAGGCTGGGATGAAAGATGCGCAGCCCGCCTTGCAGCCCTTTGCCCAGCAGGTGGGCCATCTCGCCCCCCATGCCCGCCACGTGCTCGAAGACCAGGTTGTCATATTCGAGATGAGCATTCACCACGCGCAGGCGGAAGAGCACGTCGGGCACCAGGCTAGAGCCCTCCTGATCGAGCCGCGAACTGATTTCGCAGCGCATCGTCAGCCGCACCCGGAAGCGAGCCTTGAGGCTGTTGCTGGCGATGCGGACGCCGGAGCGCCAGTTCTGGCGTTCGATCTCCCCCCGGGCGTCAAAGGAAAGGTAGGCGTCGAAAGTGGCCGTGTCCTGGCCCTGGTTGAGGTTGCGCATGTCGAAAACCAGCGTCTGGGGCAGGTTGAGTGCCCAGACGGTGACTTTTTGCCATTGCCCGTGGTTCTTCTGCTTCTTCTGAACCTCGGGCCGCAGCCCATGCCAGGTGATGCCGTTCGAGACCTCGCGGGTCTTGCCCCAGTTCTTCTGGTCCTGGAAGAGGACGGTGGGCACATTCTGGATGAGGACGCCGCGAAAAGTACCCGCGAGGGCGTCGAGTGAACTGCCCGCGAGCAGGGGAGTGTCGGCTGCCACCGGCTTCACAAGGGCCGCAAAGACAACCAGACCCAGCAGTGTGCGACCCATCATACTCTTCCTCAACGAACTCGGGTCTTGGCGAACCGGGTGGCGTCAGGCCCCCGGAGACATCGGCGACACCAGGTGCACGCGCGGGCAGATTGGACTTGCGCCGGAACGGGCGTGCTTTTGTTCCTTCCCCTTCCTCGTAGGCGGCAAGGCAAGCACAGCTTGCAGCCACGCGCGAAGCTGGGCAGACAACGCAAGCTTT
>JBFWSD010000355.1:0-6745 GCA_050248575.1 Gemmataceae bacterium | reverse complement strand
TACAATCGCCAGCGGGTTTCAGGGCGAGAAAACACGCCCGTGGATGGGCACAGATCTGTCCCATGCAGCCCGCGATCATCCGCGGGCGATCTTGGCTTCGTCGCGCCAGGCAAATCCGCCTAGGAACTTTTTTGGAGTGCCAGATCAGGCCAGGATGGTACAACGAGTTCGGGCTTTGATAAGACTGCACGCAGAAACGGTTTCTCTCTTGTAACGGGCGAGGAATCATACAACAAAAGAAGCCGGGCTTCTTGGTGGTCCCACAAGCAGCATTTGACGGACCGGACACCCGACGCAAGGACTGGTCATGATCGAGACCGAAAGACCGCAGACGCCGCAGTCCGAGCCGGCGATCATGAATCTGCCCAACCAGCTGACGTTTTCGCGGTTGGTGCTGGCGATCATCCTGTTCGGGCTGATCGTGGCGGAAGGTTGGCTGTGGGCTCTATTCGTCTTCGCGCTGGCGGCAGTCACCGACTGGCTAGACGGTTACTTTGCCCGCAAGCACAAGCTTTCCAGCTCACTGGGCCGCGTCTTCGACCCGCTGGTCGACAAGGTGTTGATCTGCGGCGCCTACATTTTCCTGCTCGGGCTGCCCTACGCGCGGAGCGGGCTCATGCCCTGGATGGTCACGGTGGTGGTGGCCCGCGAGCTGATCATCAACGGGCTGCGCAGCTATCTGGAAAGCAAGGGTGTGCTGTTCGGCGCCGACTGGCTGGGCAAGATCAAGATGGTGTTGCAGTGCGCCGCGCTGACGGCCATCTTTGTGGCCCTGTATGCCCTCGAGGCGTGGGCTTCCGCCGATGTGCTCATTCTCATCCGCAACATCCTGGTCTGGGCGATGCTGGCGGCCACCGCCCTGAGCGGGCTGCAGTACCTGGCCAAGGCGTGCGTCATCCTCAAGGAAGAAGCTCGACGCTGATCTAATAAAAAACCCGCGCGACAGCGCGGGTTTGAGTTGGAAGATCCCGATCAGCGAACCTTCTGTACCGCGGGCAGCAACAATCCGCCCCCGACCACCTGTTCCAGTTCCTTCTCGGTCAGTTCGCGTTCGGCCGGCTTTACCTGCTTTGTTTCCCGAGTCGTCAGCGTTTCGTTGGCGTTCATCTCATTCTCCTTCAGATTGAGTTTTCTAAGAGGGTATCCGGAAAACGGCCCTGGGGCGGACAGGGCCGGTTGTTTTCACCTAGCGAACTTTCTGGATCGCTGGCAGCAACAGCCCACCCACAACCTGTTCCAGTTCCTGCTCGGTCAACTCGCGTTCGGCTTGTTTTTCCTGCTTCGTTTGGCGGGTCTGCAGCGTTTCGTTGGCGGTCATTTTCATTCTCCTGTGCGGGCGGGTGTTGGTTGTCTTCTGGAAGGGGGATGCGGAAAAGCGCCCGCGAGCGGACAGCGGGCTGACTTTACTTCCGGCCAGTTGCAGCCTAGAATGCAGCAAGCAGATGTCTCATCCTTGGGAGCCAAGACATGAGTTTCACCTAGGCAAACACCACCTACCTGTACCTGTTCGTACGCACCGACCTGTCATTTCCTCAACTGGTCGTGCAAGCTGCCCATGTGGCCTTCGAGGCCAGTCGACAGCTCTTTCAGCCCGATTCGATTCATCCTCATTTCGTCCTCTGTGGTGTTGCTGATCAGGCTGCGCTGTGCCGCACGCTTGAACTGCTCGCCCGGCATGACATTCCTTGCTCTTACTTCCGTGAGCCCGATCGTGGCAACGAATTGACCACCGTTGCAGGCGGGCCGGTCTCCGGTGCCGCGCGACGCATCTTTCGTCGCTATCGCTGCCTGAACGCGGGCGGCTTCACCTAGCTATCCACCCATTCATCCGAGCAGCCGGCCCCACCCCCTCGCGGTGAGGGGGAGCGGCATCGGTCTGCGCGCTGAGCCTGAAAGGAGCGTTACCATGTCTCAAACTGAAGTGTTTCGATCGCGCTGGGGCTATCATCCCTGTAGCTACGAGACGTTCCTGCTACTGAAGGAGCTGAACCGCGAATACGAGCGGGCCGTGCGGCAGGTCGCGGCCTGGCGGCGCTGGCACCGCAAGGCGCCGCGAAACCGTGTTTCGCAGCCGCGCCTGCGCAACGAGAAAGGGCAGCGGATTGGTTACGGTCCGCCCGCGCCCATCCCCGAGCCGCCAGTCTGTTCTATCTTTGCCCAGATAGTCCAGGTGCGGCGCTTTGTCGATCGTGAAGGCAACGCTTGCTCGTGCGGTTACTTTGAGCCCGAAGCAACGCTCGAGTCGCCGACCGTCGCGCTTGCCTATCGACAGGCGCGTTTTCCGGTGGCAACGGCGGCGGACGTGAAGTCGCTCGAACAGTCGACTGCCGACATCCGGCGGCTGCACGAAGCGCTGCAGGCTTCGCGCGGCTGAGCAGCGTGCACCCGTAGTACAGTGGCAGACCGGGCGTCTCTAACACGCCGCGGCGAGGGAACGATTCCCTCCGGGAGCATTGGCACAAAGACAACCATGCTGGTAAGGGGTCAATCCCTTCGGCATGGTCACGATTACGGTATACTCACCTCACAAACTTCAAAATGCCATCAACGTGTAGTGGAGGACTGGGGTCATGTGGTATGGATTTGTCGCAGCTGCCCTCTTGACCGGCGCGGAGCCGGAGGCCATCAAGCCGGAACTGCCCGTCAACCAGGCCGCGCTCGACAGGATCAAGAGCCTGAAAGCCAACCAGGCGGCAGTCGTGGGGCAGGCGAAGGTTGTTGGCGACTTCAACGACGTCGCCAGACAGTACAACCTCGACAAGACCGGGCCGCGTGGCCGCGACTTCACTATCAAGATGGTCTGGTCTCCCGAACGAAAGCGCGTTCTTTTCTGCGGTGCCAATCACGGCGTGCCCCATCGTCTCAACGACGTGTGGGAATTCGATCTGGCCGCGCTCACCTGGGCCATGCTCTACGCCCCGGACAATCCGCGCGACTACGGCGGCCTCGGCAAGGACTTCAGCGACGTCGAGTTCAAGGACGGCATTCTCATCACCCAGCGCGGCGGCCCGGCGGTGATCGCCCACACCTGGTGGGGCTTGACCTACGATCCCGTGCAGAAACAGATGCTGTTCATGAACACCTGGGTGACCAACAAGAAGAAGGCTGTGGAGGATCTCAAGGGAGATCCGGCCCAGCTTTATCCCGGGCCGCCTTTGTGGGCGTTCACTCCACAAACCGGCAAGTGGCAGATGCTCAAGACCGACGCTCCCTATCCCCGCCCCATCTTCGGCGGGCTGCTCGAATATTGCCCGGACCTCAAAGGTTCCCTCTGGCACGCCAACAACTGGCAGATGCACGGCACCTGGATCTATGACGCCAAGACCAGCAAGTGGACCGACTTGAAAGCCAACGGCAAGAGCACCGAATTCGAACAGCAGTCGCCCGCGCCCGAGCAAGTTGGCTACTACGACCCGCAGCGCAAACTGATCGTCGTGCAGCGGCACAACGACACTTTCCATTTTCATCCAAAGACCAACGTCTGGCAGAAGGTGAAGATCGATCAGGCAGAGGTGCCCTACGGTCATGATGCCCGCGCCCCCATGTACTTCGATCCGGTCAGCGGGCACGGCTTGCTGGTCGACTTCAAGACGAACACGCTGTGGGCTTACGATGCCAACAAGCCGGCCTGGGTGAAACTGCAGCCCGAAGGGGACCCGCTGCCAACGGGCAACAAGCGGCTGGCGTACGTCGACCCGGCCCACAATGCGCTGGTGGTCATCGAAGGCACCAAGGTATGGGCCTATCGCTACCGGACTCGGTAACGTCGTTCACAGCATGAGCAGGCCGCTTGCCGGTTTCCTCACGCCACCAGGTCGCGGGCCTCGGGGTGATCCAGGAAGAGCAGCATGGTGAAGTAATCGCGCAGGTGGCGGGTGAGCAGGAAGTGCTCGCGGACGAATTCGCAGCCCGTGCGGCCCATGCGTTGGCGTTTGTCGCTGTAACGCAGCAAGTAACGAATGCGGTAGGCGGCCCCGGCGGGCGAATGAACCAGAAAGCCGGTGTGATAGTCGTGGACCTGGAGCGCAATGCCGCCCGTTGCCCCGCCGATCACGGGCTTCCCCTTCCACATGGCCTCGGTTACGGTGAGGCCAAAGCCCTCGCGCAGGGACTTCTGCAAGACGACGATGGCGGAGCGCTGCAAGGCGTTGATGATGCGATGCGCATCCGGGGGCAGCATCAGGATCTTCAGGTCGTCGTCGCCGGCGGCCCGGTCCATCACTTCGCGGAGCACATCGGGGCCTTCCGGATCGTCGTCGGCCGGGCCGCCCGCCAGCACCAGCTGCAGTTCCGGATAATACGGCTTCACCAGCCGGTAGGCCTCGATGACGCCGAGCGGATCCTTGAAGCGGTCGAAACGCGACACTTGCAGGATCATCGGCCGCTCGGGATCGATGCCATGTTCGTTGAGGATCTCGATCCGTTCCGTCTCGCCCACCGGGCAGTTCTTTTCCGAGAGCGGATCGATGGAGGGCGAGATCAGGAACATGGGCACGGGCAGCGGCCGGGCAAAGGCCGCCATCGAGAAGATCGTCGCCTGATACGAGGGAATCGCGGCCGCCAGGTATTTCCACACCGAGCGATTCGGCCGCGAGGCATCGATGTGGCAGCGCCACACCCAGCGGCCCACCTGGCCGGGAGGCGTGAACTGCGGCAAGTAAACCGGCTGCGGGTCGTGCACGATCACCACGTCTCCCGACAGGTTCAGTTTGCGGGCATTCTCCTGATTGACTTCATAGTGCAGGTCGAAGTCGCTGGCCATGAGGCTGACGGGCAGCCCTTGCATGCCGTTATGAAACGCCTTGGTGACCCGGTAAAAATCGGGGTTGCCCTCGATGACTTCCCAGCGCGCGTCGAGGCCCAGTTCGTTCATGAGCGGGATCATCCAGCCAAGGATCTCGGCCACACCGCCACCGGCGCGAGTGGAATTGACGTGCACGATGCGTTTCCCCTTGAGACGGCTGGCCAGCTGCCTCAGGTGCTGCATCTCCTGCGTGCCCACCACTTCCTCGTAGCGATCGAGCAGCTTCATCCCGTCCCCCTCGCCGTGGCCCTGTTCGAACAGCTTCATGCCGTCCCCCTTCTTGCCGCGTGAATGAATCAAGCCGTCTCGCGCCGCGTTCCCTGCGACGCTGCCATGTATTGCCGGAACACCGCGATCAGATGGCCGCGGAGCTGATTCAAGTTGAGCGAGTAGAAATCGAGCTTGCGAATGGCGGCCACCAGCTGCGGATCGGCGCCGAAGTGATCGAGCCATAGGGAGAAATCGTCGGTTTCTCCGCCCTTGCGGCGGCGGCCTTCATGAATGTGGAAGAAGAGCGTGCGCGGCGACATCCTGGGCAGCGCCTCCGCCAGCGCGGCGGGCGATGTGATGCGCTCGCCGGTGTCGTAGGCCATCAGCCGCGATTCAATCAGGTGCAACTCACGGCCGGGCCGGCACCAGGGAATATGTTCGAGCGACCAGAGCCGGTCTTCGATGACATTGACCAGCGTGGCACGCAGCGTGGCGATGTCTTTGTGGTGATAGGGATCGACCAGGCCGAGCTGTTCGCCGAGCACGTGATCCCCCAGCCCGTCCCAGCACCAGCGGGCCAGGTCGTTGGGGAACTCGTAGAGCTCGAAGTAGTCTTCGAGGGCACAGCGCATCATGTGATGCTCGAGCACCAGGTCCGGCATGGTGCGGACGGTTTCGAGCAGCTCGCGCATGTTCGAGCAGCTGCGGCCCGTGGCCCAGCGGGCCAGGCTGCAATCGTAAACGGCGAACTCATGTTGATGGTTCACGCGTCTCCTCCGTGTTGTGGGCCGATGCGACCTCTTCTCTTCGGTAACATAGGTTGGCTGCCTCCAGCACGCAAGCTCAACCGGGGCAAGATGTTGCCGCTTGAACGCAAAACCGCCCCGATCGTGCCGGTCCTGCCCCCTAGCAGCGTGGCAAATGGGCAAAGCGAAGAGCTTGGGCTCAAGAAGAAGACGAGGTGGGCCGATGTCGAAGACGGGTCTGCGCCGTGGCAAGTTGGAGACCTGCCCGACGAGCGCGGAACAACCGCAAGGAGTTGCCGCCATGACGGCCTGGATTCATACTGCCGCGCTCGCTATGTCAATGTGGATGAGTCAGTCAACCGACCTGCCCTCGTGCCCGGTGGACCTGTGCGGCAAGTGGTCGGGCAAGTGGGAAAGCTGCACGTCGGGGCACACTGGCCCGCTGCACGCGCGCTTCCGCAAGCTCGACGACTGCCACTACCATGTCGCCTTCCATGGCCGCTTCTGGAAAGTCTTCCCCTTCCGCTACACCGTCACTCTCAACGTCACCGGGCAGGAAGGTGACCGCATCTTCCTATCGGGCGAACGCCGGCTCCTCTTCTTCGGCACCTTCCAGTACACCGCGGAAGCCACCGCCTGCGACTTCCACGCCAGCTACTGCGCCAAGAAAGACCAGGGCACCTTCACCCTGACCCGGAAGAAGTGAACAGGGAAGCTACGGCAGCGGGCCACTCTTCTGCTGGCACCAGTCGCGCCATTTGGCGACGGCGGCTTGACGTTGATCGGCGGGAGCGTCCGCCTGGTAGCCCAGCGCGTCTTGTTCCCAGACGGTAAGTGCCTTGATGGCGGCGACGCGCACCTTGGCGTCACCATCGTCCAGACTGGCAACCAGGGTCCAGGGCAAGACTCCATCTTCGAAGTTGCCGAGCGGAACGAGTCGATAGGCGTGCCCAAGCGCCTCGATCGCGTGCAGGCGCTCCGCGGG
>JBFWSD010000354.1:0-6745 GCA_050248575.1 Gemmataceae bacterium | reverse complement strand
CGTTGCTGCGCGTTGCCCGAGACTTTGCGGTCTCCCAGCACCAGATCGCTGGTGCCCGAGCAGTGACTGCCTGGCGCGAGCGGCTCGAGGGCACGACACAGCCTGCCCAGGATGTGGCAATACGACTGGCGAATGTCGCCAAGCGGGGCCGCCTCGCACGACAGGACCAGCGAGAAGTTGAGGCAGCCCTTGTCGAGCAAGACGGTGCCGCCGCCGCTGGCCCGGCGGGCGATCGGCACGCCCTCCTGGCGACAGTTGGTTGCGCTCACGTCTGCGTCGAACAGGCAAGCAGCGCCGAGCACCACGCCCGGGCTGCTCCATTCCCAGAAGCGCAGCGTTTCGGTGCGGCGGCCCGCCTCGGCCTCGAAGAGCAGGGCTTCATCGAGGGCCAGGTTCTCTTCCAGAGTCGGCAATGTCGCATCGAGCAGGTTCATGACGTGAGGAAGGCCTCGAGCAGATCGGCCAGCCGGTCGCAGGCGCTGCCGGCGTTGACGACGACCTCGTCGTGCGTGATGGGCGTATCCGCGAGGCCGGCGGCCCGGTTGGTGATGCACGAGATGGCCAGGCAGCCAAGTCCGAGCGCCGCAGCCCGGGCGGCCTCCCGCGCCGTCGACATGCCGACGCAGTCGGCCCCGAGCGAACGCAACGCACGAATCTCCGCGGGAGTTTCGTAATTGGGCCCGGTCACCGCGGCGTAGAGGCCGCTGGTCAAAGGGATCCCGAGCACGCGGGCTGCTTCCTCCAGCCGTTCGCGCAACGGTGCGGAGTAGGGGGAAGCCTTCGCTGGTTCGCGCCAGCAGTAGGGCCGCGTCCACTCGAGATGATCGCGCAGGACCATGAGGCTGCCCGGCACCAGGTCGTCGCGGATGCCACCGGCCGCGTTGGTGAGGATGACTTGCTGCACGCCCAGTCGCGATGCCAGTACCATGGGTTCGACGACCGTGGTCCAGTCGTGCCCTTCGTAGTAGTGGAGTCGGCCTTCGAAGAGGAGCACGCGGCGATTCGCCCAGATCCCCAGGGCCACCCGCCCCTTGTGTGTTTCGATGGAAGTGGCGGCCAGACCGTCGATGGCATGAAAGGGCCAGTGCTGACGGACGTCGACACGCTCTGCTACGCGGCCCAGCCCGGAACCCAGCACGAGGGCCACCTCGGGCCGCAACTCGCGGGCCGCGGCCGTCAGACTGGTTCGGCTCTTGGCGACCGTCATCATGGCTTCGTTCACGCTTCGCCTTGTTCGGCGCCCAGAATGGTGCCCGCCGACCGTTGCCGCTGCTGCTGCAGAGCGTCGAGCTTGGCCCGCGCCGCCGCGATGATCAGCTCGGCGCACAGGTCTTCGCCCAGCAGGCTTGTGTTCAGTACCAGATCGTATTGATGCACGTCGCTCGGCTGGCGGTGGAAATGGGTAAGAATGAACTCGCTGCGCCGGTTGTCGCGGAGCTCGACCTGCTCGGCCGCTTCTTTTTCGGTGAGGCGTTGCCACTGGCTCATGTAGGCGATGCGATCGGCCCGTGGGGCCACCGTGCGCACGTGCAAGGTGGTTTCGCGCGGCAGGATGCAGCCCGCACCACGGCCGATCATCACCACTTCGCCTTGCACCCCCAAAGCCAGGATCGTCCGGGCCAGGTCCAGAATCGAGGGATGCTGGCTCAGGTTCTGCTCGCGCGTCAACCGATCGAGCTGTTCTTCGACCCAGCGCGAAGCAGGGGCCGCCAGGTTCTCGACAACGTCTTGCCGGAAGGCGCCTTCCTGGGCGATGTATTCGAGGAGTTCTTGGTTGTAGATCTGCCAGCCGAGGCGTTGTCCGGCGCGGGCGGCGATCGAGCTGCCGCGCGAGCCCGCTTCACGACTGACGGCGATCGTCAGCGACGCCGGAAACTCCACCGGTGTCGGCACGGCGCCGCGGTCCCCCTGGAAGCCGTGATGAGGCGATTCCAGCCCCTCCAGCGTTTCCGGTTCGATCGGGAATCCCGCGTCAGCATTGGACATGGTATCTCTCTTCCTTCCGGTCTGGGCACGGACAGATGAGCTACAGAATAGCAGGTCGCGGCGCGGCTGGAAACGGAAGATCCGCCGCTCGCCCGCAGCCGAATCGAGTTGACAGTTCGCTGCCCTCAACTGAGGATGAGTACGTTGACCTACCTGCTTTGATCTCGAGGGCTGCCCGATGAGATTCAGTCTGATCTTGCTTGTCTGTCTGGCGATGACAGGTTCAGCGTTCTCGGCCGAGGACGCGCCTCCGTTGCGCGATGTCGTCTTCGCCACCGTTGATGGGCACGAGCTCCGGCTCGATCTGTATCTTCCCAAAGACACAAAGAACCCACCGCTGGTGGTCTTCATTCATGGCGGCGGCTGGCGGGCCAACAGTTACAAGCGCTGTCTGACCCCGTGGCTGACCGAGCACGGCTTCGCCGTGGCGAGCATCGGCTATCGCCTGTCGGACAAGGCGATCTTTCCGGCCCAGATTCACGATTGCAAGGCGGGCGTCCGCTGGCTGCGGGCACATGCCAAGGAGTATGGCTACGATGCGACGCGCATCGGCGTGGCGGGCACCTCGGCGGGGGGCCATCTTGCCCTCTTGCTCGGCACCACGGCCGGCGACGAGAAGTTGGAAGGCAGTGTGGGGGGCAATCTCGATCAGAGCTCGCGCGTGCAGGCCATCGTCGACTTCTATGGTCCGAGCGACTTCGTGCTTCGCGCCAAGAACCAGCCCAGCCGCGGCGATGCGCCAGGATCGCCTGTTCGTTTGCTGCTGGGCGAGCCGCCAAGCAAGAATCTCGAGCTGGCGAAGTCCGCGAGCCCGGCTTATCACGTCAGCAAGGACGATCCGCCGCTGTTGATCCTGCATGGCGACAAGGACGGAAAGGTCTTGCTGGATCAATCGGAACGGATGGTGGCGGAGTATCGCAAGGCAGGTCTGTCCGTGACGCTGGAAGTGCTGCCCGGCGCAGGGCACGGCGGGGCGGCGTTCTTCACTCCCGAGTATCGCAAGAAGGTAGCCAGCTTTTTGATGGAGCAGCTGCGGCCGTCGAAATGACCTGGGTCAGCTGGATCACGAAAGCGACCCGGCGGCACCACGAGCGCCGCCGGGTCTCTCCATTGCTCTCGCAAAGGAGCATCCGTCCATCAATATCGGTGGCGGCGTACTTGCCTGGCGCTGAATGACGGCCTGCTTGCCGGCGCGCAATGGACCTAGCTTGGCTTGGC
Source organism: Gemmataceae bacterium (assembly GCA_050248575.1). Lineage (GTDB taxonomy): Bacteria > Planctomycetota > Planctomycetia > Gemmatales > Gemmataceae > JBFWSD01. Next base: position 3,541 of record JBFWSD010000354.1, on the reverse strand, counting down.
GTGTGGAGTGAACAAGCAATCAGGGAAGAAGGTGTGCACAGAGAGGATGTGCCGGCTCATGTTGCAACTCTTGGGCTAGAGTGAAGAACCTGACCTGGGAGATCCTAATCTGGACCCGATGGAAATCAACCTCGAAGTTTGAACTTCTCGAAACTCTTATATGAACACCAGGGAAAACGCCTGCTCATCGTGACGAGCGGGCCAGTTCATACGCCGGGCTGATCGCGCGCAGCCTGGTCACGGCGCCGACCACTTCGTCGATCACCACCTCGATCTCTTCCGGCGTGGTGAAGCGGCCCAGGCCGAAGCGGATGCTCGCCCGGGCCAGTTCGTCCCCGATCCCCAGGGCGCGCAGCACGTAACTTGGCTCGACGCTGGCCGACGTGCATGCCGACCCCGAACTGACCGCGACGTTGCGCATGTTCATCATCAATGCTTCGCCATCGACGTACGCGAAGCTCAGGTTGAGGTTGCCCGGCAGGCGGCGTTCGAGAGCGCCGTTGACGGAAACCTCGTCGAGCTTGCCGAGGATGCCGGCGCGCAGGCGTTCGCGCAACTCTCTGAGACGGTCGGCCTCGGCACTCATCTCTTGGTTGCAGAGTTCGCAGGCCAGACCCAGCCCGACGATCAAGGGAACGGGCAGCGTGCCGCTTCGCATGCCGCGTTCGTGGCCGCCCCCTTCGAAAAGGGGCTCCAGCCGCACGCGCGGCGCTTGCCGCCGCACGTACAGGGCACCGATCCCCTTCGGGGCGTACATCTTGTGCCCGGAGATGCTCAAGAGGTCGATGCCCATGGCTTCCACGTCGAGAGGGATCTTGCCCGCGGCCTGGGCTGCATCGGTATGCAAGAGCACGCCGCGTTCCTTGCACAGCTTGCCAATCTCCGTCAGCGGGGCCAGGACGCCGATCTCGTTGTTGGCGGCCATCACGCTGACCAGGATTGTCTTCTCGGTGAGGACTGCCTCCACTTGTTCGGCCGTGATCAGCCCGTCCTTGCCGACAGGCAGCACCGTGATCTCGAATCCTTCGCGTTCGAGCCGCTTGCACGGATCGAGCACGGCATGGTGCTCGGTGGCCACGGTGACCAGGTGGTTGCCGTGCTGGCGGAGCATGGCGGCAGCCCCGCGCAGGGCCAGGTTGTTGCTCTCGGTGGCGCCGCTGGTGAAGACGATCTCGCGCGCCGTGGCGCCGATCAACGTGGCGATCTGGGCGCGGGCCAGGTCGACCGCTTCCTCGGCCTGCCAGCCGAACGCATGATGGCGGCTGGCCGCGTTGCCGTACTTCTCGGTAAAGAAGGGCAACATCGAATCGACCACGCGCGGATCGACCCGCGTGGTGGCGTGATTGTCGAGGTAGATGGGAAGCTGCATGCAATCATTATAGCGTTGATTCATTCTCCTCAACCAGCAACCCGTTTCTGTCAAGAATGTGGGCCGACGGACGAATAGGAAGTATTCCACGACACCTATTCTCCTGGAGGCATCCACTCATGGCTCGACATGCATGGCTCGTGCTGGTGGTCCCCTTGCTGGGTTGCTGGTCAGGGCTCGATGAAGCCAAGCTGCGGGAAGAGGCCCTCAGGGCGGCGGACGAACAGGCGCAACGAGAAGCCAAAGCAGCGCAGGCAGCAGCCCGGGCCGCGGCCCCGCGCGGCGCGGTGAAGGACGGGCCGCGCCTCAAGAAAATCGCCGAGACTCGCGTTCACAGCGATGAGGCCAGACCGTTCCCGCCTCCCGGGTTGCTTCTTGATGTTGTTTTCGAAGGGCAGGAGGCCCTGCTGAAAAATGCTGCGCGCGTGGGCAACCTCCAGATTGCCTCGGCCCGCGACGACACCGGCGCCGATCTCAAGCCCGCTGAGCAGAACATGAGCACGTTGCTGCTGACGCGCATCAGTGACTATCAGAAGCAGCAGGGGATCATTCAGGCGGCCCTCAAGCTCCAGCCTTCCGCGCGCGGGGCCAAGACAGTCTCGGTGCGGGCCAGCATCGAGGTGGCCACCGGCGGCACCCCCATCACCCTCGATTTCCCCAAGATCCAGACCATGCAGGGCAAGACGCTCGAACATCCCGAGCTGACTGCGGCCGGTCTCGAGCTCCAGGTTATCAAGCCCGGAGTGGTCTTTGGCGGCAAACTCGAGAAGACCGTGCAATTCCAGATCCTGGCGGGCCGCGAAAGCGCCATCGGGGAAATCGGCGTCGTCGACGCCGCCGGCCAGTACCACGCCTCGCGGACTCCGATGGACATCTTGATCTACAACAAGCTGCCCACCATGAGCGGCTCGTTCGAGAACTTCGATCCGAACTGGACGCTGCGCATCACGCTGCTGAAGGGGGTAAAGGTCGTGAAGCTGCCGATCGAACTGATCGACGTGGAGCTGCCCTGAAGCCGGGCTTGGGCGGGCGCATCATTGGTCCTTGCGGAACACGGATCAAAGATGCGGAACCCGTTTTTTCCTGGCGGTCACTGGCCGATTGACGTCTGCTCGGCCCTCGAGTAGAGTCATCCTGCACCTCTCCCGAGGCGCCCCACTCATCTACTTCATCGGGAGTGACCATGGATGATTTCTTGTGTGAGACCCCCGAGCATTATCTGCTTGGCACGGTGCGTGTGCAGGTGCGCTGCCGCGCCAGTGGCAAGCTGTTGCCCGGCGTGGTGGTGCGGATCGCCGATTGCCACGAGGCCGCCCTGGGCCAGCGCTGAGGCGCTCGGGTCGCCGTCACCGGCGGTGACGGATGGGCGGAGGCCGAGTTGCCCTTCGGCCGGGTCGTGGTCTCGGTCGGCCCGAGCCTGCAAGAAGGCTGGATCGCCCCCGACGATGTCATCGAGTTTGAATTCTGCACGCGGCGCGGCGAGTGAGTCCATGGGTATAAACGCCAGTGTGCTGATCTTCTTGCACGATCCGCCTATTGATCCAGGATAACCCTCATGCCCCCCAGGCGCGCTACGTCGACTGACCGACGGATGCTTGCCCTTTCGGGTGTCGCGCTAGTCTGCGCCGGCCTGGTGATCGGCTATCTCATGGCAGGACGAGTCGCCGAAGCGTTTCACTCGTCGCACTGGCCGCGCACTCAGGGGACCATCAGCAATGCGGCGGTGAATCGGCTCGACCGCGACAACGACGCGTGCTGGGCCTCGATTGAGTATCGCTATGTCGTGGACAGCGTGCCCTACACCGGCACGCGCGTGACGCTTCATGATGCTGGTGGGACGCTGCCTGACGTGGAGGCACGAGTACGCCGGTATCGGCCCGGTTCGATGCACGACGTCTATTACGATCCGCAACACCACGAGCGAAGCGTGCTCGAGCCTTCCGAAGGCTGGGGCCACGGGGCGCGACTATTGCTGGTGCCCATCTTGTTCTTGGCCGGCGGCTTCGGCCTGGTGGGCGCCGCGATTCTGACCGGCAAGCAGGCTGCTAGCTGCGTCACTGTCGAAGCGGCGCCGCGCGACGCCGAATTGCCTGCCGAGCTAGCGCGGTCCAGCTTGCAGCGCACCGAATCGTTCGTGTTGCGAAGCCTGGTAGTCGCTGCGGTCATTGCCTG
>JBFWSD010000353.1:0-6769 GCA_050248575.1 Gemmataceae bacterium | reverse complement strand
AGAGGAAATGGGCGATTGCAAGGCTTTTCCTGCCCAGGGGAATGGTCTTGATGGAGTTGAGAGTGGTGGAAGTAGAAGCCCGGCTTCTGAAACGCCCGTGGGGGTAAATGTCAGTAGAAAACCTGCGTTGCCGCGTTAAGATTCAAGCAGCGGCCACAGTTCGGACTCGCCCGCGCCCGTCTTGATTGAAGAACATCGGGATCATGAGTGTAGCGATCGTCGCGGACAAGCTGTCCAAGGTCTACCGGATCGGCGCCGCGCATGGCGCTTACCGCACGCTGCGGGAGACGTTGATGGACCTTGCCTGGCAGCCCTGGCGAAAGCTGCGCGGCTGGTGCGGTCGTGCACCGGAAGCTGCCGAAGACCCGCAGCAACTGTGGGCCCTGCGCGACGTGTCCTTCGAAATCAAGGCGGGCGAGTCGGTGGGCATCATCGGGCGGAATGGCGCTGGCAAGTCCACCTTGCTAAAGATCCTGTCGCGCGTCACGGAGCCGACGAGCGGCCGCGCGCAGTTTCGCGGCCGAGTAGGCAGCCTGCTCGAGATCGGCACCGGCTTTCACAACGAGTTGACGGGCCGCGAGAACATCTACCTCAGCGGGGTCATCCTTGGCATGACCCGGCGCGAGATCGCCCGCAAGTTCGACGACATCGTCGGTTTCGCGGAGATGGAGAGGTTCCTCGACACTCCCGTGAAGCGCTATTCCAGCGGCATGTACGTCCGGCTGGCCTTCGCCGTGGCCGCCCATCTCGATCCCGAGATCTTGATGATCGACGAAGTGCTGGCCGTCGGCGATACCGCTTACCAGCGCCGCTGTCTGGACCGCCTGTCCAAGTTCTCCCTGGAAGGGCGTACCGTGTTGTTTGTCAGTCACAACATGGACTTTGTGCCACGCCTGTGCCAGCGCGGCATCCTTCTGGATCACGGTCAGATCAGCTACGACGGCCCGGTGGCCCTGGCGATTCAGGAGTACTTCGCTCACCAGTTCGATCGCGAGGACATGGAAGACCTGGTGAGCAAGCGCCATGACGGCGATGGCCGGGCCCGCTTCACGCGGGCACAGCTCGTTCATCCTGGCCAGCCGCGCCGATTGACACATGTTGCAGGTGATGATCTGGTGGTGCGCATGGAAGTCGACGCTCAGGAAGCTCTCGAACGGGTGCAACTCACGGTCGGTCTCAAGACCATGACCGAGACGACGATCATCACGGGCTGGACCGAAGAAGTGGACTTTCCGGTGGAAATCCGGCCCGGGCGGCAAGCGTTCGAGTGCCGTTTTCAGCAGGTCCACTTTCGGCCCGGGCACCGTTTTCAGGTCATGCTGTGGATGGAAGACGACGGCGGACTGATCGACACCGTGCATGACGCACTCGTCGTCGACGTCTGTGAAGGCGAGCAGCACACCGCGTACGCGGCCTACAAGTATCTGGGCATCGTGTCCTGCTCGTTCACGTGGTCCCGCCTGGAGAGCTTTGACGAGTAAGTACAGCGCAGACTGCTCACGACGGCGCGCAGCCCAGCTGGTCGGCGAGGTCGAGAAAGTCAAAGGCAGTCAGGTCGAAGACATCCTCGGGCTTGAGATCCGCGCGCTGCCCCGGGCCATGTTCCAGAGGCCGCGCGACGAACGCGGTGCGCAGGCCGCAGCGGGAAGCGGCCCGCAAGTCGTCGTTGTGCGCCGCCACCATCATCACTTCTCCGGGCGGATTATTCAAAGCAGCACAGCTGCCGAGGTAGCACTCGGGCTGCGGCTTGTAGACGCGGGCCACTTCAGCGCCCAGGATGACGTCCCAGGGCAAGCCGGCCCGTTTGGCCATGTTCACCATCAAGGCGATGTTGCCATTCGAGCAAGGCGCGATGATGAAGCGACGCTTCAATGTGGCCAGACCGGCGACGGCGTCGGGCCAGGGATCGAGACGGTGCCAGGCCAGGTTCAGCTGATCGATCTCGGCGTCTTGCAAACCGTGCAGATCGAATTCCGCGAGCAGGTCGAGCAGGTTCTCGCGGTGCAGCGCGTCCAGCGGCACGAAGGGGCGCTCGCCGCATCGCACCCGTTCCATGGCGGGCTGGTAGCGAGCCCGCCAGCGCTCGGCAAACTGCAGCCAGTCGCGGTCGATGCCGCGTGGCGCGAAGAAGGCCGCGGCTTCGCGCGCGACACTGCCGCGCCAGTCGACAACGGTGCCGAAGACGTCGAAGAAGAGAACCTTCACTTGCCGAGCGAGTTCGCTCACGGGCGCAAACCTGATTTCTTGAGCACCGGGGCAAGATTGGCGTAACTGCGCCGGGCGGCGGCGCGCGGATCGTAATCGCGCTGGCCGCTGATCTGCCCGCTGACTTCCACGACGAGCGGCCCGCGATACCGGGCTTCCTTCAGCAGCTTGGCGTATTCCAGGTAGTCGATGCCGCCATCGCCGGGCAGCAGGAACTTGAACTTGTCGGCGTTGCCCTGGGCGTCCTTCACGTGGATGAAGGCGGTGCTGGGCATGAGTGCGGCAACGGTTTGGGCCAACGGCAGACCGCGCAGCACGAAATGGCTGTAGTCGTAGGCCAGCTTGATCCAGGGACTCTTGACCTGCTGCACGAGCCAGACAGCGGCTTCCGGTGTATGCAGGGCATTGCCAACGTGGGGCTTGATAGCGATGACTGTCTTCGCTGCTGCTGCGACCTCGGCCCACGAACCCAGTCGTTCGACCAGCTGCTGCTTGACCTGTTCCCACTGCGCGGGCTTGTTGCCCACGATGGTCTCGATGACGGGCCACTCCTTGGGAGAAAGAGCCTGTCCCAGTTCTGTGGCGGCCTTGAGCTTGTCCAGATTGGCCCGATGCAAGCCATCATCCACGGGCTCACGCAGGTTCTCCATCAGCCCGAGTAACGCCAGGTTGGAATCCTCCAGACGTTTGCGGAGATCGCGCCGAGCGTCCTGGCCAAGCAGCTTGGGTTCGGTGGCCCAGCCGGGCATGAGCGCCAGTTCCACACCGTCGTAACCGATCTCGGCGCAGGCTTTCAGCGCTGCGTCGGTCTCGAGCGTCTTCATGCCGTAGAGGCTGAAGCCAAAACGGACGCTGGCGTCTTGGGGTTTGGCGCTGCCCGCCCGCACCGAACGGGCAACAGCGGCCGTGAGCGTGGAAGCGGCCAGGCATAGCAGCTGACGTCGGTTGACCATGGCATTCTCCAGCGCGGCTGCGGGCGACCAGCTTCAGTCTAGCGACAATCGGACCGAACTTCCTGCTTCAATGTAGGGGAAGGACGCAGATTCATTCGAAGTTGCAATCGTCCTGCTCGCCGGAGAGAATCGACTTGAGTGGGAGCACGTGCGGGGGGCAACCATGGACGACGAACGGTCGGCGATCTTGCTGGCGCGCTGGCGCGAGGGTGATCAAGAGGCCGCTGCTCAGCTGTTTGAACGCTATGCCGATCGGCTGGTGGCCCTGGCCAAGAGTCGCTTGCCCGCCCGCCTGGCCCAGCGCGTCGATGCCGAGGACGTGGTGCAATCGGTGTATCGCAGCTTCTTTGCCGCTGCGCGGGCCGGACGGTATGAACTCGAACGCGGCGGCGACCTCTGGCGCTTGCTCGTGACCATCACCATCAACAAGGTGCACCGGCAGTTCACGCATCACCAGCGCGACCGCCGCGACTCGCGCCGCGAACAGACCATCCCCGATCACGAGCGCGAGCAAGGGCTGGGTCCGTCAGCCCCGCTCTTGACCCGCGAGCCCGGGCCGCTCGAGGTGGTTGCCATCTGCGACGAGCTCGAAAACATCCTGCGCGACCTCAAGCCCGCCTACCGGCAGATGGTCGAGCTGCGCTTGCAAGGCTACAACGTTTTTGAGATTGCCGACGAGACCGGGGCCGGCGAACGCACGGTTCGCCGCGTGCTCGACAAGATCAAGACTCGACTCGAACTACGCCGCCGGGAAGAATCAGGTTCCGAACCGGCGACTTGATTCGAAGCGCACCGCCGAAGCATCATGAATCCGACCCAACCCACACCGTCCGACGAACTCAGCCGTCTGGAGGGCTGCCTCGACGAGTTCGATGCGGCGTGGGGTGAGGAGGATCCGCCCAGGCTCGAGGACTTCTTGCCCCCGGTAGAAACGTCGCTCGAAGGTAAACGGTGGTACCTCGCAGAGCTGGTGATGATGGATCTGGGCCAGCGCTGGCGGCGACAGCTCGGCCAGCCCAGGCTCGAAGACTACCTGGCGCAGTTTCCAGAACTCGGTGCGAACCTGCCCTTCGAGCTGATCGCCGAAGAGTATCGCGTGCGCCGCCTCTGGGGCGACAGGCCGGAGCACACGGACTACTTGCAGCGCTTTGCGGATCGACACGTCGAAGTCGCAGAAAAGCTGGCCGCCGTCGACGCCGAACTGGCCGCCGAGCTTGCGGCCCGCCGCGAACAACGCATCATCACGAAACGCGAAGTCAACGTGCCTGTCTTCCACGACGACGAGCTGGGTAAGGAGAGCCTGGGTCCCTACGTACTGCTCGAACCACTTGGCGAAGGCGGGCTGGGGCAGGTCTTCCGGGCACGCCATCGCGAAAGCGGGCAGATCGTTGCTCTCAAGACCATCCGCGCTGAGCTGCTCACCGAACCGGAAGTGGTCCAGCGTTTCTACCGCGAGGTCAGGCTACTCGAACGGCTCGACCATGCCCACCTCGTGCGAGCCCTGGATGCCGGTGAAGCCCATGGACGCCACTATCTTGCCATGGAGTTTGTGAATGGCATCGACCTGAGCCGCCTGGTGAAGGAAGAAGGGCCGCTCAGCCCGGAGCTGGCCTGCACGGCCATTGTCCAGGCTGCCCGCGGGCTGGCCTACGCTCACGAGCAAGGGCTGGTGCACCGCGATATCAAGCCATCGAACTTGATGTTGACTTATGGCACACAGGCCAGTGATCGGCCCACGGTGAAGATTCTCGATCTGGGTCTGGCCCGCCTGCATCACAGCGAAGATCCGGTCACCGGTGAGCCCCGCGGCGACATGACCAGCACGCTGACCCCGCTCGGCGGCGTGCTGGTCATGGGCACGCCAGATTATCTCGCTCCCGAGCAAGCGGTCAACTTCCACGGCGTCGATGTGCGGGCCGATATCTACAGCCTGGGTTGCACGCTCTACTTTCTCCTCACCGGGGAGCCTCCCTTTCCAGGCGGCACGCTCGCCGAGAAATTGTGGCGGCATCAGCAGGAAGAACCGCCCGCAGTTGAATCGTTTCGGAGTGACATCGATCCGGAGCTGACCGTCATCTTGCAACGGATGCTCGCCAAGAAGCCCGAAGATCGCTTTCAGACTCCGGCGGAAGTGGTCACCGCCTTCGAAACACTGGAAGGGCGCAGCCGACTGGGCCGCTGGCTAAAGCGTTCGCGCTGGTTGTTGCCCTACGCGGCAAGCGGGCTGGCCGCCTGCCTGCTGATCTGGGCCATCGTCTTCGGGCTCTCGCGCGACTGGAACGCGGCCAGCGTCGAGCCGTTGCCTGCCCCTTTCGAGGCCGGCCTGGGCCACGAACGCTTTCCCTGGCAACCGGCCGAACTGGTGGCGGTTCTCGGCGAGGAAAGACAAAGACACTGGGGTGAAGTCAACGCGGTGGTCCTCGCCGAGAAACGCAACTGGATCGTCAGTGGCGGCAACGATCATGTGCTGCGCGTCTGGGACGCAACGAGCATGCGCGAATGGCAGGTCCTGGGCGGCCCGGGCACGAATGGCCACGGCGCCGGCGTGCTTTCGCTGGCTTTCGACAGGGAGGGCAGGCTGCTTGCCTCCGGTGCGCGCGACCACACCATTCGCCTCTGGGATTTCTCAGGGCAAGCACCCAGAATGGTGGGGGGCATCACCTCGGCCCACATCGGTCGTATCTATGCGCTTCAGTTTGCGCGGCACGGCCGCTGGCTTGCATCCTGTGCCGATGATCACGCCGTGCGCTTCTGGGACATGACCGGCCCCGAGCCCAGGCCAAAGACGGCCATCGAGGTTCCCGACGAACGCTTCTTCGCGCTGGCGGTTTCGCCAGACGATCGTTTGCTCGCGGCAGGGGGCTACCTGCGCAAGCTGCGCGTCTGGGATGTGTCGGGTGCGCAGCCCGTTGCCCTGGCCACGCTCGACGGGCACAAGGGCTGGATCCGCGCCCTCGCCTTCACTCCTGATAACAGCTTCCTGGTCAGCGGCGGCGAAGACGACGCCGTGCGCGTCTGGTCTCTCGATCCCGAGCCGCGCGAGGTCAACGTGCTGTTCCATGGCGAAGGAGTGCTGTCGTTACGCTTCGCACCCGATGGCAAGCTTCTGGCCAGCGGTGGCAAGGACGGCACCATCCGCCTGTGGAACTGGCCCGGGCACAAGGCAATCCAAAAGGTGGCCTTCAAGGCCCACAACGCCGGCGTTACGTCGCTGGCCTTCTCTGCCGACGGCCGCACGCTGATCAGCGCGGGCAACGACGGCACCGTGCGCCGCTGGGATCTCCGCGCCCAGCCGCCTGCCGAGACACATCCACTCGATGCTTCTGCCTGCTTGCTTCGCGAAGCCTACTTTGCCCCCGATGGTCACACCCTGGCCGGCATCACCGTCGACGGGCAACTGCGCCTCTGGCGTCTGGGAACCTCGGCCCGCGAGTCCAGGCTCGATGCCAGCCCCGATCCGGACGAGCGCAAGCTCGTCGGCATGGGACTGGCGCTCACCGACAATCGACTGGCACATTCCTTCACGGATCGCTCGATCCGTCTCTGGGACTTGACCGACAAGCCTCGTTTCCTCGCACGCTGGCAAGCGCATGAGCGCGACCTACGCGCCC
>JBFWSD010000352.1:0-6770 GCA_050248575.1 Gemmataceae bacterium | reverse complement strand
GCTTGCTGCTCCACTGCCTGCTGGTCTTGCTGCTGGGCGTGCTCGAGGTGGGCCGCGAGATCTACCAGGAAACAGTGGGCTACCAGGTCATCGACCTGGCCTTCAATGAAGATAGTGCCAGCCAGCCCGCCCGCGCGTCGGCTGACCTGCACGCACTCGAGCAGAGCGTCAACCAGGAGGTGCCCAGGCAGATCACCGAGGCGCCGAACATTCCCGAGAGCACCGCACCGATGAGGCCGACGACATTGCCCGTGGTGCGCGTGCCCGCGCCGCCGGATCGAGTCGTGCTGGATACGCCGGCCCCTGCACGCACGGAACAGCCCGACAGCGTACCGCGGCGGCTGCGGATGCAGACGCCGGTGCTGCCCACCACGGATACCGCCATGAAGCTCGATCCGGTCAAGCCCGTGGTCGAAAAGCCTACCACCGAGCCGATCGCGAATCCGACGCGGCAGACGACGACGGCCCCCGCGCCCGCGGAGCCCACTTCGCCCACGCGGCCCGACGTGCCCGTGAAGACTGCGGTGGCGAAGATCGAGCCAACCACTCCGGCCGTGGTGCCGACGGCGAAGCCGGATCAGCCCGTCTTCCAGAGGCAGCCGCGCGCGGTGCAGGTGGCCCGGGCCAGTTCGGACCGCGTGCCCGACGTGCAGGTCGCGCCGGCCCCGACCGGCGAGGCCAACACACCTCCTTCGGCGACCCAGGTCGACGTGGCAAGAACGAGCACGACCGTGACAGCGACCGACGCGACGAGGCCGAACAGCAAGCCGAGCACGTCCCCCGCGCCGACCCGACGCACGGACAATCTGCAGCGCGTCGCGGCCGCAACGGGCGAGGCACCACAAGAACCCGACCAAGACAGACCATTCGGTCGCCGCACCTTGCGGGGCGATCCAGCCCGGGCCGCCGCCGTCGAGAACGGGCCGTCCCCCATGCCGGTCGTCGTGGCGAAGTTGCCCGGCGTCACGCCGCTGCCCGGCCTCGACACCAAGGCGCCGGGCCGCAGCAGCACCGCGCCTACCTTGCCCGTCGAGACATCCGGCGACGTGGCGGGTCCGAGCCGGCCCGACGATCGACAGTTGCGCGTCGGCTCCTTGGGCCGGGTGGCCAGCAATGCTCCGCCGTCCGTCGGCCGGGCCGACAGCCCTTACTCACGCCGCGGGCCGCGCTCGCAAACCCTGGCGTCGATGCCCGCGTTCTTCAGCCCGCGGGCCGACCGCACCGCCCTCGTCGAAAAGCGCGGCGGCACCAAGGAATCGGAAGCCGCCGTCGAACGCGGGCTCGACTGGCTGGCCCTCCATCAGAACGAGGACGGCTCGTGGAGCCTCGAAGACTTCAACAAGAATTGCAAGCACGCCAAGTGCTCGGGCGCGGGCAAGGTCCATGCCGATGCCGGCGCCACCGGGCTGGCACTCTTGCCCTTCCTGGCCGCGGGCTACACGCATCAACAAGGCAAACACTCCCGTACCGTGCAGCGCGGCCTCGACTGGCTGATCGCTCAGCAAGACAAGAACGGGCTGCTCGAGCGGGGCAACTATCGCCCCTTCTACGGGCACGGCATCGCCACACTCGCCGTTTGCGAGGCGTTCGCCATGACCCGCGATGAGCGGCTGCGCGGCCCGGCCCAGAAGGGGCTCGACTTCATCGCCAGCAATCAGCACAGCTCAGGGGGCTGGCGTTACACGCCGGGCCAGTCCTCCGACACCTCCGTGACCGGCTGGCAGGTGATGGCTCTCCGCTCGGGGCAGATCGCCGGGCTCAACGTCCCCAACAAGACCCTCGCCAACGTACACAAGTGGCTCAAATCCGTGGAAGGCAACAAGCCCACCGGGGGCCGCTTTGGCTACCAGGGGCCGGACGTCAACCCGGCCATGACCGCTCAAGGGCTGCTGTGCTTGCAGATGCTCGGCGGCACGCCCAAGACCGACACGCGGATGATCGCCGGCGCCGACTATCTGCTCGAGAATCTGCCCCAGGCCGGCAAGGACACGTCGTACTACTGGTATCACGCCACCCAGGTCATGTTCCACATGCAGGGCAAGCACTGGGAAGCGTGGAACAATCGCTTCCGCGACATGCTGGTCAACGATCAGATCAAGCAAGGTCCACTCGCGGGCAGCTGGACGCCGCGCGACGCCCGCGAGCAAACGGGCGGCCGACTCTACTCCACGGCTTTGCGCCTGCTGATGCTCGAGGTCTACTACAGCCATCTGCCCATCTATCAGCAACTCGAAGGAGCCACGAGCAAGAAGTAACGAGCAGCAGTCAATCGATCTTGATGTCGGCCGGCGCAGCGAAGATCTGCCAGCGGGCCGCGTCCAGGCCGGCAAAGACCTTCTTGTAGCGTGGGGCATCGGCCTTCTCGCCCGTCACGTCGCGGATGAAGATCCTTTCGATCTGCTGTGGATACTTGCGGGCCAGCTCGGCATAGACCTCCGGATCCTGCTCCCCCGAATCTCCGACCAGCAAGAAAGTGCGCTCGGGGTAGGCTTTCAAGAGGGGCTCGATGCGGCCCAGCTTGTACTCGATGGGCGAGGCGAACAGGTTGGCCACCCGGCTGTCCTTGAAGCGCACGTCTTTCATGTGCCAGGTACCCGCCGGGAACTTTTCGTCGTCGCGAAACTTGCCGAGCATGGGAAAGAGCTGCCAGGGGCTGGCCGACACATAATGAAAGACGGCCCCCTGCTCGTGCCACTTCTGATATAGCTCGGCCAGGCCGGGCACCGCGCGGTGGGGCAACAAGAACGTGTTGGCCAGGAGCTTCTGCTTGTCGCGGACCTCGCTGATCTTGATGGTGTCGTCGATGTCGGAGATGACCGAACGGCCCTTGGGCGGGATCAGGAAGACCTGGCCCGCGAAGAGCCGGCGGTCCCCGTCGCGCAGCACGGCTTCGAGGGGCAGCCAGCCCTCCTTGCGCTTGTGGGCCTGGACGTCCTTGTCGGAAAGTGTGAGGGTGGTCTTGAAGTGCCCCATGGCATCCGAGTCGGGCAGCGTGAACGACTTGCCCGCGAGCCGGATGGGTACGGCCTTGCCCCTCTCGTTGTCGGCCAGAAAAAGCCAGGCACGCTCCTGGAAACGCTTCGACTGTGCCTCGTCGCGCGCCAGTTCGAGCGATGTGCCCAGCACGGCCAGGGCGCTGCGACGCCGCGTGCTGTCCCGTTCCGGCTCGAAGATCCAGCCATGCACGTCGACCTGCCACTGCTGCCCTGCCGCCTCGAAGCGGGCCGCCGTGGGAAAGAAAATCACTTCCTCGTCACTCTTGACCGGCGAGTCGGCGGCCGGCAACAACAGCATCAGGCACAGCCACTGCATGGTCACCTCTTGTTCTTAAGTGGTGGTGAGTGGTGAGTGGTACATCTCTTTCAACTACTGACCACGGGCACGGACTGTGCTATCCTAACCCCCGCCTGCTAACACGACATCATACCCGATTCTCCACAAGGTGACCGCCATGAAGCTACGCTGCCTGTTCAGTCTGGTCCTGATCGGTTGCTTCTGCCTGGTTGGCCGGGCCGACAAGCTCGAGCTGGTGGCGGGCGGCGCCACCAAGAACGACGGCGTTCCCGCCGCCGAGTTCAAGCTCACTGCCCCCTTCGGCATCGACATCGACAAGGCGGGCAACTTCTACATCGTCGAGCTCTATGGCCATCGCTTCCACAAGATCGATCCCAAGGGAGTCCTCACCACCATCGGCGGCAACGGCAGCAAGGGGAACGCCGGCGACGGCGGCCCGGTCAAGAACGCCACCTTCAACGGCATGCACGCCCTCGCCGTCCATCCGAATACCGGCGACGTCTACGTCGCCGACACCTGGAACAACAAGGTCCGCAAGCTCGACGCCAAGACGGGCACCATCACGACCATCGCGGGCACCGGCGTGAAGGGCTATGCCGGCGACGGCGGCCCGGCCGACCAGGCGAAATTTGGCGGCATATACTGTGTGGCCCTCGATCCGCAGGCCGAGAACCTCATCTGTACCGATCTCGACAACCGCCGCATCCGCAAGGTGGCGCTGAAGACCGGCACGGTGACCACGGTGGCGGGCAACGGCCAGCGCGGCGTGCCCAAGGACGGCGCGCTGGCGGTCGAGGCGCCGCTGGTCGACCCGCGCGCCGCCATCGCCGACGCGGCGGGCAACATCTACGTCCTCGAACGGGGCGGTCACGCTCTGCGCATCGTTGACCCCCAGGGAAAGATCCGCACCGTGGTGGGGACGGGCAAGGCAGGCAACAGCGGCGACGGCGGCCCGGCGCTGGAGGCGACCATGAACGGCCCCAAGCATCTGTGTCTCGACAAGGATGGCAGCGTGCTCATCGCCGACACGGAGAACCACGTCGTCCGCCGCTACTTGCCCAAGGAAGGCAAGATCGTGCGCGTGGCGGGCACGGGCAAGAAGGGCACAGAGCTGTCGGCCGACCCGCTCAAGACGCAGCTCAACCAGCCCCACGGCGTCTTTGTCCATCCCGATGGCACGCTGTACATCGTCGACAGCAGCAATCACCGGGTTTTGCGGATCGTGCGCGAGTAACTGACGGCCCGGTGCCGATTCACGGCGGCGCTGGTGAAAAGACCGGTCAAGTACTGCCCTGCGCTGAACTGGCCAACACGTCTTTCGATGCTACTCGGGGTGCCCTATCAATCCCCAATTGCATAACTGAAACGCTTTGCTAGTCTGTGTGGATTACCAATGGACAGCTTGGCATGGCTGATGTCCTATCGAGACTATCAATCTTGGAGCGGCAAGCGATCCAAGTTGATTTCTTGCGGGTTCTTGTTTAAAGTCCCCGCGCTTCGTTGAATGTCCTCCCCGAGTCCCCGTTTTCATTTCTATCTGGCATGGCAAGGTGCATGCGCTCCCGTGAGTGCGGCTTGCGTCAGCAATTTCCCCATCAAACAGCGAGTAGCCGATGATTGCCATCTTGTTGCCGGCGTATAACGAAGAAGAGTCCCTGCCAGCCCTGCTACCGAAGATCGACCAGGCGATGGGCGAGGGCGGATTCGCTTACCGACTCATCATCGGCAATGACGGCAGCAGCGACCAGACGGCCAGACTCCTCGAAGAGGCACAGCTCCGCTACCCGATCGAGGTTCTGACGCACCGGCGAAACCGCGGACTTGGCGAAACCGTGCGCGATCTGTTTGAACGCGCCGCCGAAGTGTGCGCTGTCAATGACGTGATCGTGCGCATGGATTGTGACGACACTCATGAACCCAAATACATCGTGGACATGGTGCGCAAGCTGGACGAAGGGGCCGACGTCGTCACCGCCTCACGCTTCCAGCAGGGCGGCGGCCAGCGCGGCGTCGTCGGTCATCGCGCCCTTCTCAGCTCTTGCGCCAACCTGTTCATGCGCACTGTTTTCCCGATCCGCAACGTGCGCGAATACTCCTGTGGCTTTCGGGCCTATCGTGCCGGCCTCATCAAGACCGCTCTCGATGTGTACGGGAACAATTTCATTCAGCTCAAGGGGCTGGGCTTTACCTGCACCCTCGAGAAACTGATCAAGCTCAACTTGCTCGGCGCCCGCTTCGCAGAAGTCCCCTTTGTGTTGCGTTACGACAACAAGCGCAGCTCCAGCAAGATGCCGAGCCGCATCACGACTCTGGGATACCTGGTGATGGCCATCTGCTACCACTGGCCGTGGGGCGGCTGGAGCTCGCAGCGCCGGGGCAGGCGTGCCCAGGTTGCCCTCCTGAACCGGTCTCAGGCTGCGACCGAGAAGAGTGCCGCGTGACCGCAGAACCGAAGATTACTCGCATGAAGTTGACGTCACCGGCCAGAAACTGGCTGGTGCGCACGCTGTCTCGCTACTGGCCGCGCAATGAGCACTTGCTGCACACGCTCGCCATCCCCACCGCGCCGGCTCCAACCCTGAAGTCCGGACCTCCGCGACTCGAACAGATCGCTCTGCCGGGCTGGGCGGCTCACGCAGGCGTGGACGGCCATCTGCTGGTTCCCGCCGAGGCGTTGCTCCCGGGCGCGGGCGACCCCTGGCGGCGCGTCGACTGGTGGCTCGCTGCTTTCTGGTATCTCGATGCGACTGCCGAACGCCATCACGAAACGAGCCATGGGCCGATTCATTCTTATTCCTTGCTCTTGAAGAGGTGGGATGCGCGACAGTGGGAACGGGCCTGGGTGAACCGCATTGCCCTTTTACTGCGGCGTTGGGCGGCGCACCAGTTCGAAGTTTCCGAAGAAGAACTGTTTGGCCCGCTGCCGCGCCCGGAACTCGTCGTGACGCATGACCTGGACGCCATCAGGAAGACCCGGGCCATTCGGTTCAAGCAAACGGCATTTCAGTGTTTCAAGACTTTGCGTGCGCTTGCCCGCGGCCGTCCGCGTCAGGCGCTGGACAACACTCGAGCCGCACTGCGCTTCGCCTGCCAATCGCCCGACTACTGGCATTTCGAGAAGATCATCGACCTGGAACAGAGCTTGGGACTGCGCAGTCATTTCAACGTCTATGCCGGCCCGTTGCAGCATCGTTCGTTTCGGGAGAGGCTCATTGACCCCTCCTATGATCCCGGCGACGAGCGATTGCGGCGGCAATTGCGCCAGCTGGCGCGCCAGGGCTGGACCATCGGCCTGCATCAAGGAGTCAACTGCTGGCAAGATCCTGAAACCATGCTGCGCGAGCGAACTCGACTGGAGCAGGCTCTCGACGTGCCGATCGTCACCTGTCGGCAGCACTGGTTGCGTTTTTCCTGGAGCCGAACGTGGCAGGCGCAGGAGTTTGCAGGATTTCAACTGGACACGACTCTCGGCTTCA
>JBFWSD010000351.1:0-6778 GCA_050248575.1 Gemmataceae bacterium | reverse complement strand
GATCGTGCCCGATGCCGAGCTGCTCGCCGGCGTGAAGACCCAGCTCGACAAGATCGAAGCCATGCCCGACAAGGAAGCGCCGGCCTATCACGACGCGCTCGTGAACTTGCAGCTGCGCAGCGCCGGCATCGACCTGGGCCCGGAGCTCAAGAAGAAGGTCGATAGCCTGCTGGGTGATGTGGGCAAGGAAGTGGCAGCGGCCCAGGACAAGGTGCGCAAGGCCTTCGCGCTCGACAATCCCAACGAGTTCGGCAAGGTGCTGACGGCCGAGAGCAAGCCCTACAAGAACACCGAGCTGGCAGCGTGGTTCCGCGATGCCGGGCAGGTGTATCTGGTGCGTGCCCACCTGAAGCGCTACGAAGAGGCCAAGGGCAAGCTGCCCGCGCAGGCCCGCGCCCAGGCGGAAGCGCAGATCTACGCCGGGCTGGTGGCCCTGCGTCCCAAGATGCGCACGCCCGACTTCATCCGCGAGATCGAAGAGTACATGACCCAGTTCCAGCGCCGCTGACGGCGCAGCAACCGCCGATAAAGCGCACTGCCCTCGGTCGCATCACTTTACTCTTCGTCGTCTTGATCGACCTCGTCGTCTTCGTCGTCCTCATCGTCGTCTTCGTCGTCGTCTTCTTCTCCGCTGGCCCGGGCGGCGTCGAGGAGGGCGTCGAAGGCGTGCCGCATTACCCAGGCCTGGCGGTCTACATCAGGAATCACCGCCGCTTCCACCAGGGCCTGGCGAAGATGCTCCTTGATGTTGTCGTCGACCGAACCGCTATGGACGATCAGGCGGGCCGTGCAGGCATAGACCTCGTAGCAGCCCCGGTTGTCGCCAAGGTTGTAGGCGGGCGCTCCGATGGAGATGGCCCGGGCCAGGAGTTGCAAGACCTGCTCGGGCGAGAGGGCCGGCCCGGACTTGCCCCCCAGGCCAAGGACGGCGTCGAAGCCGTGCCGCATGGCCCAGGCTTGCTTGTTGGGATCGCTGAGCCTGGCGCATTCGTCGAGAGCCTGGCGCAGACGCTGCTGAGCGGGTTCCGGCGCGCTCATCGTCGCCAGGATCATCCGCGCCGTGCAGGAATACACGTCGAAGCAGCCCTGCCGGTCATCGAGGTTGTAGGCCGGCGCGCCGATCGAGATGGCCATCTCGATGAACCACTGCGTGGCCTCCAGCGGATCTTCGGGGACCGGTGCGGGCTCTTCGTCGGGCAAGAGGGCATCGAACGCCTTGCGCAAGAGCGCGGCGCTGCTGGCGGGATCTTCCTGATCGTCGGACTCGTCGAGGGCGCGCTCGAGGCGGAAGTCGGCCACCTCGCTCAGCCCGCGGACCTGGCGGACCAGCCGGGCCGCGCACGCATACAGGTCGTGGGCGCCGCTGGCATCGCCGGCGGCAGCGGCGCGGCCCCCCAGTTCAACGGCGGCCCGCACCAGGGGCGCCGCGGGACCCAGCGGAGTCGATTCGTTCGCTGCCATGACATTCCTCTCAGCATCGAGTGACGGCCCACCTCGTTTTTTTACCGCAAGTGCGGGCGACAGGCAGCGCGGGCCACGGCATTTGCCTTCGTTCGCCGCGCCAGCGCGGGATTTTTTGTCACAAGGTTGCGGGGCCGGCGCGCATCGTTACAATGAACCTGCTTTCCCCCCAAGGCGATCCCCCCGCCGTCGGAACTTCACCATCACCACGAGAGGAGCTTGATAGCCGATGTCGGATACTCCACAGCTTTCCGCCAGTGAAGCCCAGGCCGTCAAGGACCTGGCGGCCGCGTACCAGCAGATGAACGAGCAGATCGGCAAGGTGATCATCGGGCAGAAGAAGGTCATCGAACAGTTGCTGATGGCCCTGTTCAGCCGGGGCCACTGCCTGCTGATCGGCGTGCCCGGGCTGGCCAAGACCTTGCTCGTCAGCACCGTTTCCAAGATTCTGCACCTGTCCTTCAAGCGCGTGCAGTTCACGCCCGACCTGATGCCCTCCGACATCACCGGCACCGACATCTTGCAAGACGACCCCGACAACCCGGGCCGCCGCAAGTTCCAGTTCCTGGAAGGGCCGATCTTCGCCAACATGATCCTGGCCGACGAGATCAACCGCACGCCGCCCAAGACGCAGGCGGCCCTGCTCGAGGCCATGCAAGAACGCCATGTCACCGCCGGCGCGCATACCTATCATCTGCCCGAGCCCTTCTTCGTGCTGGCCACCCAGAATCCGATCGAGCAGGAAGGCACGTATCCCTTGCCCGAGGCACAGCTCGACCGCTTCATGTTCAACATCATGGTCGGCTACCCGAACCGGGCCGAAGAGCTCGACATCATGAAACAGACTACCGGCGGCAAGCAGGCCGAGCTGAAGGCCGTGCTCGACGGCGAGAACATCCAGAAGCTGCAGGCGATCGTGCGGCAAGTGCTGGTGGCCGACCACGTCTTCGAGTACGCCTGCGACATCGTCCGTGCCACGCGGCCGAAGGAAGCGGGCATCCCCAAGTTCATCCCCGAGCTGATCTCGTGGGGGGCCGGCCCGCGCGCCAGCCAGTACCTGATCCTGGGCGGCAAGGCCCGCGCCATCCTGCACGGCCGCCTGCACGTCACCACCGACGACATCAAGGAAGTGGCCTACCCCGTGCTGCGGCACCGCCTGGTCACCACCTTCAACGCCGACGCCGAAGGGGTCAGCACGGACGACGTCATCAAGAAGCTGCTGGAGACGATCCCGCTGCCCCAGCAGGAACAGGCGGCGAAGGTGAAGACGGCTTGATGGTCCGTGGTCAGTGGTCCGTGGGAATTCCGATGGGCATGCAGAACCTCCTGCTGGTGGCCGAATCTTCCGAGGCAGATGCCTTGCTGGCCGCCGACGAGCCTGGAGAAACGTGGAATGGCTTTAGCTTCCGTGGGCTAGACAACATCAAGCTGATCGGCAGAAGAAAGGGGACCATGAAGTCGGTGCACCTTGAGGATCCAGCGCGTCGGAAGAAGGAGCGGCTCGACAGGATACTCGAGGAACTTCTCGAGCGGGCCAGGGCAAGGCGGCCACACATCGTTGGCGAACTTGGTCCGTGGGAGTTGACGATTGTTGGGGAATGAGCGAGGTAGCCCGTGCCGAAGAAACGCGAACTGGAGATTCCCGTCGAAGAGATCGAGCGGTCGATTCTCATCGTCCGGGGCCAGCGCGTCATGTTTGACTCAGACCTGGCACGCATGAACGGAGTGGCGACCGCGTCGACGGCAAGCTGCTCCCTTACCAACCTGAACGGACCAAGGCATGACACCAGCCGCGTTTCAGTTTGATCCCACTTCGCTGGCCAAGTATGGTCGGCTGTCGATGGTGGCCCGCAACGTCGTGGAGGGCTTTCTCACCGGCGTGCACAAGTCGCCCTACAAGGGCTTCTCGGTCGAGTTCGCCGAGCACCGCCAGTATTACCCGGGCGACGAGATCCGCCACATCGACTGGCGCGTCTTCGGCAAGACCGACCGCTACTACATCAAGGAATACGAGGAAGAGACCAACCTCAAGGCGCACATCCTCGTCGACGCCTCGGGCAGCATGAACTACGCGGGCGACCACCTGAGCAAGTTCCAGTACGCCCAGTACATTGCGGCCTCGCTGGCTTATCTGATGCTGCATCAGCTCGACGCGGTCGGGCTGATCACGCACGACACGAAGGTCAGGCAATTCATCCAGCCCCGCGCCAGCTCCAAGCACCTGCTGCACATCCTGAACTTGCTGGAAAAGACCAAGCCGGGGGGCGAGACCAGCATGGCCCCCATCTGGCACGAGCTGGCCGGGCAGATCAAACGCCGCGGCATGGTCATCATCCTGTCGGACTGCTTCGACAATCTCGACCACCTGGCCCGGGCGCTGCGGCACTTCCGCTTCCGCCGCCACGAAGTACTGCTGTTCCACATCCTGGCCCCCGAGGAGATGGAATTTCCGTTCAAGAAGTGGACGCAGTTCCGCAACCTGGAGAACCTCGACCACAAGCTGCTGGTCGATCCGCAACAGCTCCGCAAAGAGTACCTGAAGAACTTCAACGACTTCTGCGAGAAGCTCCGTAAACAAACGGGCGACATGCAGATCGACTACCATTTACTCAGAACGGACGAGCCCGTCGACCGCGCCCTGGGCATCTACTTGACGAAACGCCAGGCGCGAAGATAAGGCCGTCACCACAGAAACTCAGAGAACGCACAGGGGTTGCAATGACGCTTGGAATCAACAATGAATGAACCGCACTCTGCGAGCTCTGCGGTTATTCTTGAATCGAGTGCGGCGCCCGACGGATCTGTGACTCTGATAGGACATAGGGCATTCCCTTTGAAGTCAGGACAGCTATGTCATTTGGAATACTCAACGCACTGATGCTGCTCGGGCTGGCGGGGGTGGTCATTCCGCCGCTCATTCATTTGCTCAACCGGCGCCGCTACGAAGTGGTCGACTGGGGGGCCATGCAGTTCCTCCAAGTCAGCGAGACCACCCGGCGCCGGCTGCTCATCGAAGAAATCCTGCTCATGCTGCTGCGCATGGGGCTGATTGCCATCATGGTGCTGGCCCTGACGGCGCCGTTTCTGATCTCTTCGTTCCTGTCCAGCGTGGGCAGCCGTCCGGAACGCGATATCGTCCTGGTCATCGACGGCTCCTACAGCATGGGCTACACGGGCAGCGACAAGTCGCCCCACGAACAAGCCAAGGAGTGGGCCAAGGAATACCTCGGCGAGCTTGCCGCCGGCGATTCGGTCGCCATCCTGCAAGCCAAGCAGAAGACCGTGCACGTGCTCGAGCCGACGCACGATCTGGAGAAGGCCAGGCAGACACTAGACAAGTTGCCCGAGCCGCGGGGCGGGGCCGATTGGCCCGCCGCCGTGCAGGCCGCGGAGGAGATCTTGCAGAAGAGCCGTCGCCCGCTGCGCGAGATCATCCTGCTGGGCGACGGTCAGCGGCATGGCTGGTCCGACAACGCCAGCCTGCTGCACTGGGAGTTCCTGGGCAGCCGGCTCAAGCAAGAAGCCGCGCTCGGGCCGAAAATCTACGCGGTGAACCTCACCCCCGAGCGCAAGAAGGATCCGCCCAACTGGCTGCTGGCCCCGATCGAATCCAGCCGGGCCGTGGCCTCGGCGGGCAAGACCGTGCGCTTCCGCTCGGCCATCGTGCTGGCCGGGCAAGAATCGTACCAGCCCCCTTATCGCATCCGCCTCGAGGTCGACGGGCAGCCCCAGGAAGACATCAAGTTCCCGGATGCGGCCCGCGCCGAGAAGGGCCGCGTCCCCTTCGATTTCAGCCACAAGTTCAACACGCCGGGCTCGCACCTGGTCAGCGTGATCCTCGAGCCCGACCCGCCCAGGGGTCAGCGCGAAGCGGGCTACCAGGCCAAGGACGAGATTCCCGGCGACAATCGCCAGGACCTGGTGGTGGAAGTGCTCGAGGCGTTGCCGGTGCTGCTGGTGGATGGCGACGATCGCCCGGAATCCGAGCTGCGCGGGGCTGACTTCCTGCACACGGCCCTCGCGCCGGCGCGGGAACGGCCGCCCGCCATGGTGGCCAAGACCGTGTCGATCAAGGACTTCACGGGCAAGCAGCTTGCAGAGGACCTGGCCGGGCCGGGAACGCGGCCCCGCGTCTTGATGCTGTGCGACGTGCCGCGCCTGACCACCGAGCAGGCCCAGGCGGTGGACGACTTCATCAAGGCGGGGGGCGGCGTGCTGGTCACGCTGGGTGAACGGGCGGAAGCCGACTTCTACAACAGTCAACTCTATCGCGAAGGGCAAGGCTGGCTGCCCGCCAGCTTGCAGGAAAAGACCGGCGAAATCACCGAGGAGAAGAAAGCCACGCAGCCCTTGCTGCGCAGCTTCTTTCATCCGGCCCTGGAGCTCTTTCGCGAGCCGGGGGAAGGGGCCCTGAGCGACGCCCGCTTCCCGCGCTGGTGGAAACTGGCCACCACGGGCAAGCATTCGCCGTCGATGACCGTGGCCCTGCTAACTTCGGGCGATCCGCTGCTGGTCGAGCGCGCCTATGGGCAAGGGCGCGTGCTGATGACGGCGGTGCCTCTCGACAACACCTGGCGCATTCATCTGACCGGGCTGAAAGCCTACTTGCCCATGGCCCGCGAGCTGGCCTACTATCTGGCCGGCGCGCGGGGCACGCAACACAACCTCGACGCGCAGCAGCCCCTTGTTTATCGGCCCGAGCGTGAGGATGTGCCCCCCGCGCCGGTGAAGCTGCAGCCCCCCGAGGGGGAAGCGAAAGAGTTGCCCGTGGAGGCGTGGCCCTTCCGATACGAAGACACGCGCGAGACCGGCGTTTACCGCCTCACGCCCAGCGGCGAAAAACTCGTCTACTACGCAGTCAAGCCGGATGGCCGCGAATCGAACCTCACAGCCGCCACCACTGAAGAACTCGACCGCGTCGCCGAGCTGGTGCCCATCACTTACGAGACCGATCGAGAGACCATCCTGGGGGCCGCAGTAGCCAGCTTCAAGCGCGAGATCTGGTGGTGGCTGATGCTCGCCGTGGTCTTCCTGTTGCTCGGCGAAGTGTGGCTGACGCGCCGGATCGTGAAGAATCGAATCTAGCTTAGTCCCGGCCTTCGCCGGAACCTGAACTGCCCGAAGGCGGTTGAAAGTAGAGTTTGAGCGTCGGAGTCGCCCATGAACGATCAACAGCGCCTGGGCAGAGACGTCTTGCTCGCGTTGATGGCGCTCTCCATAGCGCTATCCATCACCATCAAGGTGCTCCACGGGTTGCGCTTCGGCACGGGCCGCATCCCTAACTACGTGGTAAGCTTTCTGCTCGAGATTGGGCTCT
>JBFWSD010000350.1:0-6792 GCA_050248575.1 Gemmataceae bacterium | reverse complement strand
AGAACTCGTCGCGCGAGCTATTCATCAGCTCAGCCCGCGCCGCGAACGCTTGCTGGTGGCGGTCAACTGTGCCGCCCTGGCGCCGGCCCTCATTGCCAGCGAGCTCTTCGGTCATGAGCAAGGCGCCTTCACCGGCGCCGTCAAGCGCCGCCTGGGCCGCTTCGAGCTGGCCAACGAGGGCAGCCTCTTCCTCGACGAGATCGGCGAGCTCTCCCTCGAAAACCAGGTGCTGCTCCTGCGCGTCTTGCAAGAACGCACCGTCGAACGGGTCGGGGGCAGCAACGCGCTGCCGATCGACGTGCGCGTGCTCGCCGCGACTCATCGCGACCTGGAGGCCGACGTGCGCGGGGGCCGCTTCCGCAGCGATCTCTTCTATCGGCTGAATGTCTTTCCGATCCGGCTGCCCCCGTTGCGCGAGCGGGCCATCGACATTCCCGCGCTGGTCGAACACTTCGTGGGACACTTCTCGCGGCGGCTGAATCGGCCCGCGGTGAAGGTGCCGCCCGCCACGCTCGAACTTCTCTGCGGCTATCACTGGCCGGGCAACGTCCGCGAGCTGGAGAACGTCATCGAGCGTGCCCTCATCGTAACCACGGGGGAAACGCTGGAGATCGAACGCCGCTGGTTTGCAGCAAGCTCAGCCGCTGTCTGCGATGGCTCCAGCCTGGCCGCCACCGAACGGCAGGCGATCATGGCGGCCCTCGAACGGGCCGACGGGCAGATCTATGGCCCGGCGGGAGCGGCCGCGGCCCTCGGACTCAAGCCCTCCACTCTTTACGGCAAGATGCGCAAGCTGAACATCCCGCGCCGCAGCCCGTGACAACCATCCATCGTCGCGCCAGCGCTCCTTGGTTGCGCGCGTGAGCGCGCAGCCTGTCTTGCGCCCTCAAGAAGCCCGAATTCCACTGCGTGCGAGAAGCCCGGCTTCTTGTGGCATCGCACTTGCATTTCACGCGAGCGTGACCTTTTTTTTCCATGAAAGGAGACCGTCATGTTCTGCGTGGTTTGCCAGCCCTGTCACGATTGCAAGTACACCGATTGCGTGGTGGTCTGCCCGATGGACTGCTTCTACCAGGACGAGATGCAGGTCTACGTGCATCCCGACGAGTGCATCGATTGCGGGGCCTGCGTGCCCGAATGCCCGGTGGAAGCGATCTTCAGCCTCCGCGACGTGCCGGCGAAGTGGCACGAATACATCGAGGTCAACGCCGAGCGTGCCCGTGCCCTCAAGGAAACGGGCGGCAACCTGACCGAGAAACTCGAGCCCAGGCTCGGCCCGGGCTGCGCTCGTCACGGATGAGTGCCGCTGGCGACCTGGCCCGCGCGAGCCAGACCGCAGGCGGCTGCGTCTCGGACTCTGGCATTCCCGCGCGCCCGCGAGTACCATTCCTGGGAACACTTCGCTCTTGGGGGGTACGCCGTGTACAGGCTCACGATCTCGCTCGGACTCTTGACAGTGGTGTGCTGGCTGGGCTGGGCCGCGCCCGAAGAAAAGCAGCGCGGGCCACGCTCCCCCGCCGAGGAAAAGGCAGCCATCCAGCTCGATCCCGGCCTCAAACTGGAGCTGGTCGCCACCGAGCCGCAGGTCGAAAGCCCGGTGGCCCTCGCCTTCGACGAGGCGGGCCGCCTCTTCGTTGCCGAGATGCTCGACTACCCGAACGGCCCGCCCAAGGGGCAGCCCCCCGAAAGCCGCATCAAGCTCCTGGAAGACGCCGACGGCGACGGCGTCTACGAAAAGGCCACGATCTTTGCCGAGCAAGTCTCGTTCGCCAACGGGCTGATGCCGTGGCAAGGCGGGCTGATCGTCACCGCCGCCCCGCACATCCTCTTCCTCAAGGACACCGACGGCGACGGCAAGGCCGACCGCCGCCACATCCTCTTCACCGGCTTCGCGGAGGAGAATCCCCAGCTACGCGTCAATCATCCCATGCTTGGCCTCGACAACTGGATCTATGTCTCCAACGGCCTGCGTGGCGGCTCGATCAAGAAAGGGAGCGGCGAAGGGCAGCCCGCAATCAGCATCAGCGGCATGGACTTTCGCTTCGACCCGATCGGCGGCCGCTACGAGGCCATATCCGGCCCGGGGCAGTTTGGCCACTGCTTCGACGACTGGGGCCGCCGCTTCGTCTGCGACAATCGCCATCATCTGCGGCACGTGGTGCTGCCCAATCACGCCCTCAAGCGCAACGCGTTCCTGGCGGTGCCCGGCGTGCTCGAAGACACCACCCAGCTGGGCACCGACAAGCAAGGGGGCGGCGCTCCCGTTTATCCGCTCAGCAAGAACTGGACGACCTCGAACCTGCACGCCGGGCAGTTCACCGCGGCGTGCGGCGTGTTCGTCTATCGCGGCGACCTGCTGCCCGAGTCTTATCGCGGGGCCGCCTTCACCTGCGATCCCACCGGCAACCTCATCCATCAGGAAGTGCTCAAGCCGCACGGGGCCACTTTCCGCTCGAAGCCCCCGCGCGACAAGGTAGAGTTCTTCGCCACGCCGGACGACTGGTGCCGGCCCGTTTATCTCGAGCTCGGCCCGGACGGCGCCCTGTATGTGGCCGACATGTACCGGGCCGTCATCGAGCATCCGCAGTTCATGCCGCAAGAGCTGAAGAACCGGCCCGACCTCTTGCTGGGCAAGGACAAGGGACGCATCTGGCGCATCGTGCCCGACAAGTACACTCCCAAGGCGATGCGGCCCGGGCTCGACAAGGCTGCCACCGAGAAGCTGGTCGAGCTGCTCGGCCACCCCAATGCCTGGTGGCGGACCACGGCCCAGCGTTTGATCTGGGAGCGGCAAGACAAGGAAGCCATCCCACCGTTGAAGCAAGCACTCGCCGCGCAGGCACCGCTGGCCCGCGTGCATGCGGGCTGGCTGCTTGCCGGTTTCAACGCTCTCGACGACGGAGCACTGACGACACTCCTCGATGACAAGGATCCGCGCGTGCGCGAGAACGCGGTGTGCATCGCCGCGGACTCCAGGGAAGCGAAGCCAAGACTCCCCGACAGGCTGATCGCGCTGGCCGACGATTCCGATGCCCAGGTCCGCTTCCAGGTCGCCCTGGCCCTCGGGGGCTGGAACGACGAGCGCGTCGTGCCCGCTCTCGCGAAGATCGCGCTGGCCGATGCGGCCGATCCGTGGGCGCGGCGGGCCGTGGCCAGCTCGGTCCCCGAGCGGGCCGGCGCGTTGCTCGCGCGCTTGCTTGAAGAAAAGAAGCAGCCCGCCGGCTACAACGCGCTGGTGGAAGAACTGTCCGCGCTCGTGGGCGCCCGGCGCGATCCGCAAGAGGTGGCGGGCGTGCTGGCGGCCCTCCAGAAGCTGCCCGGCGATCAGCTTGGGCGGCAGCTCGCGATTCTCGTCGGCATCGCCGACGGCATGGGCCGGCGCGGCACGCAGCTCACGGCATTTCTCGACAAGCTGCCCGCCAAGGATCGGCCCCTCGCCGAGGGAGTGAAGAAGCTCTTCAAGGAGACGGCCCAGGTTGCGGGAGACAGCAAGAAACCGCCGGGCGAAAGGCTGGCGGCCCTCAACTTGCTCGCGCATGCCGCGTGGGATGTGGCCAGCCCGGTCTTGACGAAACTGGTGCAGGAAGAGCCCTTGCAAGACATCAGGCTGGCGGCGGTGGCGGCCCTCGCGGCGCAGCCCGATGCGAAGGTGAGCGAGCTGCTGATGGATGACTGGCGCAGTTACACACCGGCCCTGCGTCGCGGCGTGACCGAGGCGATGATGCGGACGCCGGCCCGCATCGAGTACTTCCTCAAGCAGATCGAGGCGGGCTCCGTCAAGCCGGGCGATCTCGATCCGCTGCGCATGCGGCAGCTCGTCAATCATCGCGATACGAAGATCCGCGAACTGGCGGGCAAGCTCTTGAAACAGAGTCTGCCTGCCGATCGCAAGAAGGTTCTCGAGGAGTACCAGGCCGCCCTGAAGATGAAGGGAGACGCGGCCCGGGGCAAGCAAGTCTTCCAGAAGAACTGCGCAGCCTGCCACAAGATCGCCGATGTGGGCGTGAACGTGGCCCCCGACATCTCCGACACGCGCACCAAGACCTACGAGATGTTGCTGGTCGACGTGCTCAGCCCGAACCAGGCCATCGACAACAACTTCGTCAACTACCTGGTCACGACCAAGAACGGCAAGGTGTTGACCGGCATCATCACGGCGGAGACGGCCGCCAGCATCACGCTGGTGCGGGCCGAGAACCAGCGCGACGTGGTCCTGCGGCAAGACATCGACGAGATCGTCTCGAGCGGCGCCTCGCTGATGCCCGAAGGGCTGGAGAAGAACATCACCGTCGCCGACATGGCCGACCTGCTCAGCTTCCTGAAGAACTGGCGCTACCTCGACGGCGCCGTGCCGATGAAATGAGGACCATCATGAGCGACGCCGAACGCCAGGCCCGCGGGGCCAAGGTTCTTTCGGAGATGCTCGGTGACCAGGCCGAGCGAGTGCGGCAGACCTGGCGCGAGATCTGCCCGGAGTTCGAGGAGTACGTGATCGGGCTGGTGGCCGGCGAGTTCTGGGCTCGGCCCGGGCTGGATCGCCGCACCAAGAGCCTGGTGACCATCGCCACCCTGGCTGCCCAGGGGCGCACGCTCGGGCTGGAACTCAACATCCGCATGGCCCTCAACAACGGCGCCACCAGGCAAGAAGTGATCGAGACGTTGCTGCACATCGCTCCCTACGCGGGCTTCCCGGCCTGCTGGGAAGGGCTGGCCCTGGCGAAGAAAGTCTTCGAGGCAAGTTCCTAGTGCTGCAAGAGTCCTTTGACGGCGTTCGAGACGGCCCGCGTCACCCGGGCCAGGAAGCCGTAGTCCAGCTTGTCGGGCGTATCGCTCGATCGATGATAGTGCGGATTGCGAAAGAACGAGGTGTCGGTGATCATCAGCGCCGGATAGTCGTGATCCCAGAAGGAACTGTGATCGCTGAAGCGCGTTTCCGCCAGCGTTTCACCTCGATCGGGCACCGCGATCGATTCGACGGGCACACCGCCCGCTTGCTTCATGCCCGTCACCACTGTTTCGAGCAAGCCGCGTGAATCTTCGTTGCCGACGATGCCGATGAAGTTGCCCACCTCGGGATAGCGGGGAGCAAGATGGGCGGGCATGCGCTGGCTGCCCGGGCGGTCATCGCAATAGCCCAGCATCTCGAGCGAGATCATGCCCAGCAAATGGGTGCGCGCCTGCTTGAGGGCACGGGCATGCAGGTAGCTGCCGATCAGGCCATATTCTTCCAGGTCGTAAGCGACGAGGTGCAGGCGTGCGCGGCCCGCTTCCAGAGTGGGACGAAGCTGGTAGCCGATCTCCAGAAGGGCGGCCACCGCGCTGGCATTGTCGTCGGCGCCGGGCGAACCGGGCACGGAATCGTAATGGGCCCCGAGCACGACCAGCGGCGTGGCAAACTGCTCCGGCACGCCGGCCACCACATTGAGACATTCGAGCCCGGCTTCCTCGAAGCACTGAACATCGACCTGAAAGCCGGCCAGCTGAAAGTGCTGCTGGATGTAGCGGGCGGCCTGCTGATGGGCTTCGGTGCCGGGCGGGCGCGGGCAGCCCGCCAGCTGGGCCACGTGGCCGCGCAGCCTCTCCTCGAGGGCCGACAAGTCCCAGCCTTGGCTGCTCATTGTCTTGCTCCGCAGGGAAGATGCAAAAAGTGGCTCTCTCTCTTCCATTAAACCCGCCCGCCCGGGCAGAAGACAAGCCCGGCGTTGACAAGTGGCCAGGCCAATGTTAACGTTGGTTGAACCGCCATTCTGGCCAATGTGAACATCATGCCGCAGGAATTATCGACGAATCGAGAGGCCGAGGTCCTGGAAGAATGCCAGAAGGCCATCGGTTACCAGTTTCAGCAGCAAGAAATTCTGCGCTCGGCACTCACCCACGCTTCGGGCGCCAACACCCGCCTTGCCTCCAACGAACGCCTCGAATTCCTTGGTGATTCGGTTCTGGGTCTGGTCGTCTGCGATCAGCTCTTCCAGCGTTTTCCCGACTACCAGGAAGGTGAACTCACGCGCGTGAAGTCGGTGGTGGTGAGCCGGCGCACCTGTGCCCGCATCAGCCGGCAGCTCAACCTGGGCGATTTCCTGTTTCTCGGCAAGGGTATGCACTACCACGCGGCGGTGCCGGCCAGTTTGCTGGCGGATGTCTATGAATCGATGGTGGCCGCCATCTATCTCGATGGCGGGCTGGAAGCGGCCCGGCAATTCATCCTGCAGCACATGGGAGCCGAGATCGAACAGGTCGCCGAGGGCGCCCATGGCGGGAATTACAAGTCGCTCCTGCAGCAAGTTGCCCAGCGCGAGTTCGGCGCCACCCCGCAATATCATCTCCTCGACGAGAAGGGCCCCGATCACAGCAAGTGCTTCAAGATCGCTGCCGTGATCGGCCGCCACGCCTACACGCCGGCCTGGGGCCGCAACAAGAAGGAAGCCGAACAGAAAGCCGCCATGAACGCCCTCGCCGAGATCAACGGCGAGCCCATCCCCTTCGAAAGCGCCTGAGAAGTTGTCAAGAAAGGGACTGTCCCCCTCGGATCTTGCCGCTATTGTTGTCTTCGCAGGGAGCGCTGGAGACTGTCCCGTTGTTCACAACCTCGGCCTGCCCATGAACGTCATGCCCTCCTACCGCATCGTTTGCTACACGCCGGGCTGCGGCAAGGAAGCCGTTTACAAAATTGCCGCGCGCTGGAGCGACGGGGCCACCGAAGAGCTCAAGACCTACGCCTGCACCTGCGAAGCCTGTCTGCCCAGCTGGTTTCACAAGACCTGCGTGCGGCAGAAGGGCTGCCGCCCTGCCCCG
>JBFWSD010000349.1:0-6792 GCA_050248575.1 Gemmataceae bacterium | reverse complement strand
CCAGCTGAGCTGGACCTTGTGGATCTTGCCGAGCTTGCCCGAGCGAACGATCTCGTAGCCCTTCTTGAACTGGGGCATGGAGCGTTGCTGGGTGCCGACCTGGACGATGCGGTCGTACTTCTTGGCGGCGTCGAGGATGGCTTTGCCCTCGGCGAGCGAGTGCGTGAGGGGCTTCTCGATATAGACGTCCTTGCCCGCGGCCATGGCCTCGATGGTCATGGGCACGTGCCAGTGGTCGGGGGAGCCAATGAGGACGGCATCGATCGACTTGTCGTCGAGCAGCTTGCGAAAGTCCTTGAAGTCGGCGGCTTTCTGGCCGGCGATGTCGAGTCCTTCCTTGAGGTGCTTGGTGTAGATGTCGCAGACGGCGGTCATGCGGGCGTTGGGCAGCCCGGCGAGAGAACGCATCAGGAAGCGGCAGCGTCCGCCGGTGCCGATGCAGCCCACGTTGATCTTCTCGCCGGCGCCGAGCACATTGACGGCCGGCAGCGCGAAGGCGGCCAGCCCGGCCGCCGAGGAAGCCAAGAAACCGCGGCGCGTGGTGGAACGAGTCATGCGAATACCCCCCGAAGATTGGTGTTTGCTTGTGTATAGGAATACTCGATCCACGCGCGATCTGCCATGGTCTGATGAGCGCTGAGCGCGCACATCGCTTCCCTGGACCGGCGTGGCTGCAGAGGCAGAGCTTCGCCAGCCCAAGCCAGGCAGGTAGCGATCAGTTTGGTTTCGGGTAGGTCGTCCCCTTCATCAGGAGCGCGTTGTAGCGCTGGCGGACGTCGACCTCGTTGGGGTTGCGGTAAAGGACTTTCTCGTAGAGGACCAGGGCCCGGTCGGGCTGGTTCATGGCTTCGTAGACGCGGCCCAGCTCGGTGAGCGAGCGCTCGTCGTTGGCATCCAGCTCGAGGGCCTGTTGCAGGCGGGCACGGGCACGGGGCAAGTCGCCCGCCTGGTAGAGCATCCAGCCATCCTCGGCATAGGCCGCGGGCAAGCGCGGCTCGCGGACCAGCCACTCCTGGATCATCTGCTGCGCTTCGGGCACGCGGCCCCGCCGCACGAGCAACACGCCCAGGGCGTGGCGGCTATCGGCATGGTTGGCGTCTGCCTGCAAGCAGTTGCGGTAGAACTGTTCGGCATGGACATCGTCGCCGAGCTGATCGTAGCAGGAGCCGAGGTTGTAGAGCAGGCCAGGGTCGTCGGGTTTGAGAGCCTGGGCGGCGCGGAAGCTGTCGAGGGCATCGCGGTAACGAGCGTTGCGATAAAGATGAACGCCGTCGGCGTTGTAGGCGCGCACGAGTTCCTGCGACTGCTGAGCGCAGCCCGTGAGGCACAGGACCAGCCCGGCCAGGCAGAAAACCCGTCTCATCCCACAACCCTCCGAGGCGGGCGACCATAAGATCCGACCCTGGAAAAGGAAAGAGCAAAGCCCCGACGACAGGTTCTCGATCCTCCCCGGTTTGCCGATTCTTCGTTTCACGAAGGTAGTAGAAACCTTGCCCGGGGAATCCGGGTATAATGTGGGGAACGGCCCGCCAGGGGCGTGGCCCAATCGAGGATCTGTTTCAGGGATTTGCAGCATGATTCGCAGTATGTTGCTCGGGCTGGTAGTGATCGGGCTGGTTGCTCCTGTGCGTGGCGAAGAGGCCAAGGCTGCCAAGGTCGCGGCCAAGACCTACGAAGTCGAGGTCAGCCGCGACGTGGACTACTATCAGGGCGTCGACGCCGACGAGGTGCGGCATAAGCTCGATATCTACAGCCCGAAGGGGGCCAAGAACTGCCCGGTGATCCTGTTCGTGCATGGCGGGGCCTGGCGGCACGGGGCCAAGCAGTTCCTTGGCATCTATGAAGCCCTGGGCAAGCACTGGGCCAAGGAGGGCGTGGTCTTCGTGGTGCCGAACTATCGGCTCACGCCCAAGGTGCAGCATCCGGAGCACATTCGCGACGTGGCCCGGGCCTTCGCCTGGACGCACAAGAACATCGGCA
Source organism: Gemmataceae bacterium (assembly GCA_050248575.1). Lineage (GTDB taxonomy): Bacteria > Planctomycetota > Planctomycetia > Gemmatales > Gemmataceae > JBFWSD01. Next base: position 4,812 of record JBFWSD010000349.1, on the reverse strand, counting down.
AGTACGGGGGCAGCCCGGAGCAGCTCTTCGTGTGCGGCCACTCGGCGGGCGGCCACCTCTGTGCCCTGCTCGCCACCAACGAAAAATACCTCAAGGCCGAAGGCCTCGGCCTCGACACCATCAAGGGCGCCATGCCCCTGAGCGGCGTCTATCGCATCCCCGACAAGAGCTGGCTCTTCGATGCCGCCTTCGGCAAAGATACCGACAACCGCCGCGACGCCTCGCCGCAAGCCAACATCAACGGCAAGACGCCCCCCTTCCTCATCATCTGCGCCGACCAGGACTTCCCCTACTGTGGCAAGGACACGTCGGAGCCCTTCTGCAAGGCGCTGCAGGGCAAGAAGTGCGATGCCAGCTTCATGGAAATCGCCGACCGCAATCATATGACCCTCATCGTTTATGCCAGCCGCGCCGGCGACCCCGTCGCCGACGCCATGCGCCAGTTCATCGACCGCCGCCTGCGCTCGGAGTGAGCCGCCGGATGGCGGATGACAAGATGACACGGTGACAAGGTGACACGGTCCTCGTGTCATCATCTTCAAGCCAGAACCTCCAATGGGGCTGCGCGCTGTCATCTGCGACCCCGATGGCCGCACCATCGAACCCTACCACCAACAAGATCCCTGTCCCCGTGTCCCCCGTGTCCCCCGTGTCCCCGTGTCCCCGTGTCCCCGTATCCCCGTGTCCCCCTGTCCCCGTGTCCCCGTGTCACCGTGTCACCGTGCCTCAAGATTCCTGGAAGGAAATCGCCACTGCCCGGCACCATGAGAGTGAGGCGAGTTCCTTGTCCTGGCCTGGGGGAAATCATGGCGCGATGGAGCATCCTTCTGGTGGCGGGCTGCCTGCTGGCAACGCCCGGTTTCCTGCGGGCCGAAAAACCCGCTCAACTCAAGGTCCAGCGCGTCGTGCGGCGGGCCGAGAGCGAAGTACGCCGCGACCTCGCGGCCATTCCCGAGATTGGACTCGGGGCCATCGGGCAGCCACGCAAGCTGCCCGGCGAGAAGAAGGCCCGGGCGCCCGAGTTCGCCCTGACCATGGAATACCTGCAAAAGCGCGACGACCTGCGCGGGCTGCCCGTCCGCATGGGAGACGACTGCCGCATGGATGAGAATCGCATCCATGCCTTTCGCGCCACCGCACGCGAGCTGCGCCGGTTCTTCGGCGTCATGTATGAAGCCAGCCCTGGCGACGATGAAATGGTTGCCGAGCTCTTGCGCCGCAACCTTTCCGAGCGCCGGCTGCTGCCCGTCCCCGGGGCCGACGCCGTGCCGGTGCTGATGCAGATGCTGACGCCCGAAGAGGAAGCAGTGCGGCTGGTGCTCGTCGATTTCCTGAAGCAGGTGCCCGACAAGTGTGCCAGCCAGGCGCTGGCCCAGCTGGCGGTCTTCGATCTGTCTACCGAGGTGCGCCGTGCGGCGCTGGCGGCCCTTGCGGCGCGGCCGCGCGCGGAAGTGCGGGCGTACTTCGTTGCAGCGCTCGAGCATCCGTTGCCCGCGGCGCCGCAGCACGCGGCCGAGGCGCTGGTGGCCCTGCGCGACCGGGCCGCTCTCGCCGATGTGGAGAAACTCTTGCGGGCGCCCGATCCGCGCCGCCCGTTCCTCGATCCGAAGGAGAACAAGTGGCTGGTCCGCGAGGTCGTGCGGGTGAACCATCTCACGAATTGCATGCTGTGCCATGCTCCCGAGTCTGCGGTCGTGGATCCGAACAAGCCCGAGCTGCGCGGTGTGGTGCCGGTGCCCGGCGAAACGCTGCCGCCCCCCACGCGTTACTATTCCAGCGGCGACGTCTTCGTGCGGGCCGATCAGGTCTATCTGCGCCAGGACTTCTCGCTGAAGCTGCCCGTGAAGGATCACGGCATCTGGCCCGAAATGCAGCGTTTTGATTTCGTCGTGCGGACCCGGGCCGCCACCCCCGCCGATCGCGAACGCATCCTCGACGACGCCGCCTACCGCCAGGCGATCCAGTTCGCCGTCTCCGGGCTAAGGGGCAAGTCATCCCGAACGGTGGCAGCCTCATCCGATTGATCCTGCTGCGCTCTCCCATGGTGCGGTGCACTCCGAGATTTGCCGGCTCGGAGTGCACTTTTTTTTGGCGGCGCGGAACTCTATACTCGGCCCGCTTCGCGATTCGGCAACCTGGAGGAACAAGGCAATCCACCCAGGAAGGCCGGGTTCACCGCATGACCCCTCAACATCGCTATCGCGTCCTCTACGACCTGTCGCCGCTCACGGCGGGCTTCTCCGATCCCGGGCAGATTACCTGGCTGAACTTTCGCTTGCTCTGCCAGCTGCCCGAGCTCGAGGTGACCGGGCTGATCGCCGCGCCCGGCGGGCAGCTCGCCCTGCACGAATTTGCCCCGCTCGACGATGTCGAACAGGTCCGCGCCAACCAGGCCGCGTTCCTCGATCAGCTCGGCGCCGCCGGCCCCGCTCTCGATGCGGGCGGCCTCGGCCAGCGCCTGGGCTGGTTCTATCGCCTGCTGTTCGCGCCCACGTGCAACGCGCAGCCCCTCGATCCCGCCATCGACTGGCCGGTGCGGCTGCGCGACCTGCTCGACCGCACCCTGAGCCCGGCCGACGTCGAGGCCCTGCGCAAGGGCCAGTTCCTGCTCTCCACCTTCAACCGCCTGGCGATGACCGTGCGGCTGCGCGGCGGGCTGCCCGCCCAGAAGCTCGACACGCGCGGCTTCGATTTCGTGATCTTCCAGAATCCATGCGTCGCCCGCGTACACGAGGGCAGCCGCAAGATCGTCTGCCTGCACGAGCTGCCCGTCGTGCCCGACTCGGCGCCCGACGGGCAAGTCCTCCGCCGCCAGCAAGCCGAGCTGCGCGGGGCCGCCCGCGACAGCTTCTTCGTCTGCCGCACGCCGGCGGCCCGCGCCGAGCTGAGTCGCTGCTACGGCGTTGCCGATCAGTGCTCGTGCGTCATTCCTTATCCGCTCAACGGCTTCTTCTCGAAGGACGGGCATCGCGATCGCGTGGCCCGCGTGCTGGCCGAGCGACGCCGCACCGACTTGCCCGGCGGCGATCCGGCCACGGGCAGCTACTTCCTGGCCGTCGGCCCGCTCGAGCCGCGCTGCAACCTGCCCGCGCTCTTGCAGGCCTGCTATCGCCTCAACGCCCATCGCGGCGAGCGCGTCCAGCTGGTGCTGGTTGCCCGCGGGGGCTGGAAGTCCGACGCGCTCACGCCGCTGCTGCACACGCTGGCCAGGGAAGGGCAGCTCCTCGTGCTCGACGGCGTCAAGCCGCACGAGCTGCGCTTGCTCTACAGCCATGCCGTCGCGCTGGTGGACGTGGCCTATCACGAGGCGGGCACGCTGGCCCCGCTCGAGGCCTTGCAGTGTGGCTGCCCGATCGTGCTGTCCGACTTGCCCGGCCATCGGGCGCTGGCCGGCCCGGCCGCGCTCTACTGCGATCCGTACGACGTCGAAGCGCTGGTGGTCGCACTGGCCCGCTCGGCCAACGCCACGCCGCGCCAGCGCGAAGACCGCGTCGACGCGGGCTGCCGCCATCTCGAGTCCTTCCGCAATGAGTTCTTGCGGCAACGCTGGCTGGACGTGCTGAACGTCGCCGACGGCCTCCGCTGCGCCGCCTGAAAGAACGGCCAGCCCCACTACTAACTCGGCAGCGCTAGGTTTGAAACTGGGTAAGCAGTTTTGACGTAAGTCGTTAGCCCGACGCGCCAGCGAGGGTTAGCCCGACGCGCCAGCGAGGGATGCGACGTCGCACGCCGGTTTGGTCACTCGAACGAAAAAAAGCTCGTTCCCTTCCCCCCCTTTTCCTCCCCTCTTTTCCTCACTGCACCTGTTTCCGGTGTTGGGGGGTCTTATTTTCTGGCACTTTGGCGGTCGCGCGGCCAGGAATCCGGCCCTTCTGCCAATGCCAGCGCCCTTGTTTTTTCCCCTCGGGGGTGGGAAACTGACTCGACATCGTTGCTCCATTCAACAGGATACCCGCTGACTGGAGACCAACGAATTTGTGTATCAATCACACCTGATTCTTGGGCAAGTATTTCGACAAATCAACGCTTATCCTAACATCAAGTCGGCAGCGTCTCAGTGCCACAGCCTAGACTAATGAACTTGGCCACTGGAGCACCTATGCAAAGAACGTCGCCTTCCTGCGTGGGTATGTGTGCCTTGCTGACATGGGCAGTCGCCTTGCTGACTCCTCCAAAGAATAACATTACCCTCGCTACAGCGTATCGGGTGGAACGCGGCATGAAACAAAGCGACGTCACGCAACTCATGGGCGTCCCACCGGGCAACTACTCAGGCGGCGGTTACCGGATCTACTTCGGTTTGGGAAAAGAGGAGCGGTTTGACGGCGACGAATGGATCGGAGAAACGGTCGCTATCGGAGTACAATACACACGAGATAACAGAGTCAAGCTTGTCTGTGTGGGAGAGGTGCATGACAAGCAGAAACTTGCATTTATTCTTCGCGAGTGGCTGGGTTTAGTAAAACCACTGAGAATCGTCGAGTAAGCCTGTGGCGTGCGAAAAAGGGGACGCAGGACGCAGCTCTTTTTTGGGCGTTCACCCCAACGGGGTGAAACAAATCAGCCCAGGGCAGAGCCGATGGACACTTCCAGCAGGAAGTGTCCTTCGGCGTCGCCCTGGGACAGGGCGGTGCGTATTGACAGAGCCCTGATTGGGCGCAACAACTCTGGTGCTCTGATCACCTGCGCAGTAGCGAGTCAGAGAGCCGTTCTTGTTGCGCCCTTTCAGGGCTTCGTCCATAGGTGGCCCTTACCCAGGGCGGCGCCGAAAGGCACTTCTTGGGAGAAGTGCCTTTCGGCTTTGCCCTGGGC
>JBFWSD010000348.1:0-6818 GCA_050248575.1 Gemmataceae bacterium | reverse complement strand
TCGAGCACCCAGGCGGGCAGCCCCATGGGTGTAGTATCGATGCCGAACAGGACGATGATGCACAAGGAGACGCCGAGCGGCGGCGCCAGGTAGCGCAGCACCTCGGCAATCTCGTCGTTCAACGTGGCGCCGATGATCATCAACATCAGCCAGAAGAGATGGATGAGGATCGCTCCGCGCAGTTCGGGCAAGAGACCGGCGGCAATCGTGTAGTTGGCCGCCACCAGCAAGCAGCTTGCCGCCACCAGACAATGCACCGAGTTTCGCCGCCACAGCCCGAGCGCGAGCTGCAACCCCGATGCCAGCAGGATCAGTTCGGGCTGATAGAGCTGCATGGTCGGTTGCCGCAATGCTTCCGGTCTGAGGAAGGCGAGCGCGAAGAGCACGCCCGTGAAGGCTTCGGCGGCCAGGTAGACGCGACGGCTCGCGGCGTACGCGTAGAAGAGGCCGACGCCAATCACCGTCAGATAAAGCGGATCGCCCCCGAGTCTGCGAAGCAGCACTTCCACGAAATGCTGATAGATCGCGTCGGGCCGATGTCCCAGAATCGCCAGCATGACCAGCCCGGCGGGCAAGATGAGCGTCAGCCTGAGCAAGCCTGGCGACTCTGATACCAGACCGATCTCCAGCAAGAGCACGCACAGCGCCAGTCCGAACGGCACCAGAAAGTAGAGACCGAAGACGAGTGTGCCCGCCTCGGCATTTTGCAAGAGATGCATTGACCAGCAGAGCAGGAAGGCACGTGCGGGCACCGCGCAGGCGAGCAGCCCAAACAACGTCCAGGGATAGAGAGGCCACTGCCACGGGCTGCCGTTTTCATGCAGGTAATCCGGCCCGCGGCGAATCGCGGGCAGCAAGGTCAGGAATACCAGCCCGGCCATGGTGGCAAAACCAAACAGCCCCCAGAGCAGGAATTCGTTCTTCGGCCTGTCGACCAGCGAGCTCAAGGTCAGGGGATATAGGAAGAACAGAGAGAGAATGAGATAATAGGGCAGTCGAAAGAGCACGGGCAGCGCCAGCCGGCTGCCCCGCAGCAGCGATTCGCTGACCGCAATCGCAAAGCTCAGCCCGGCCAGCGAGAGCAATTGGCCCCGACTCGGGCTCTGCACCAGGAACTCGTCGACCGTCACCGAGGTGGCCAGGAACATCAATACCACGAGCAAGAGCACGGTGCGGGCGTCGTCCCAGACACGGGCGAAGCGAACCAGCAAGAATGCAGTGACGGCCAGCAGCAAGGTGTAGCCGCCCAGCCCGGACATCAGGGCATAAGCCTCGACCTCGTCGGCAGCTCCGAAGGAGAGTCGCAGACCCGCCAGGAACAACAAGGCGCTGAGCACATAGAACGGGTTGCTGGTACAGATCCAGGCCAGCAAGCCTCGTGAGCCCAGGCGCAACGGGGGCGGCGTCGAACGGATTTCGACTGGAGACATGGTGGAAACCCTCAGATAGGCGGGCAGAATCGCGGGGTGCCAGAAAAGAAATGAGTAGTGAAGAGCCTGGCCCCGGGCCCGCTACCGGAGGATAGGTCGCAAAATGCGTACAGGCCAATCGAGCCGCAGCCCATGTGCTCCTTTTGCGATCCGCACATCCCGCGCGTTCATGTCCGTTCACCAAATCTAAGATATAATCGAGAGAAGGCCACTTAGCGCAAACGAACTTTCACACCGAGAGTTGATTTGGACCAACCCGCCTACAAGTGTTCGATCCTGATCGTCGATGACGAGGAATTCGTGCGCTTGACGCTGGCGAGGCAGCTGGGCCGCGAGTTCGAGGTGCTGTGCGCCGACTCGGCGGAGGCTGCCCGCGCCATCCTCGGACAGCGCGAGGTCGACATCATCCTTGCCGATCAGCAACTCCCCGGGCAATCGGGCACGCAGTTCCTCGACTGGGTAAGGCAGCATCAGCCGCGCTCGGTTCGCCTGATGATGACCGGGCTGGCCCGCTTCGAGGATGCGGTCGAAGCCATCAACTGTGGCCAGGTTTCACGTTTCCTCTTCAAGCCCTGGCACGCCGAGGAACTCCTCCAGATTCTCCGTGATGCCGCCAAGACCTTGCTGCTGGAGCGCAGCCACGAAGAGTTGCTTGAGCAGTTGCGCGTCCTCAACACGCAACTCGAGGAACGCGTCCGCGAGCGAACGCGACAGTTGCAAGAAGCCAATCATCAGCTGCAGCAAAAGAACTGGATGCTGGAAAAGTTGGCGCTGACCGACACGCTGACCGGGCTGCCCAACCGCCGCGCCATGGATCGGCTGGTGCTGGCCGAGTTGCGCCGCCGCACGCGCTATCCGTGCCCGCTGGCCCTGTGCATCATCGACGCCGATCATTTCAAGGACGTCAACGCTCGCTATCTGCTCACCGGTGGCGACCAGGTGCTTATCGGCCTGGCCAAGACGCTGGTCCACTCGGTGCGTACCGTCGACAGCACGGGCCGTATCGGCGGTGAAGAATTTGCTGTGCTGGCGCCCGAAACCAACCTCGAAGGGGCCGAGGTCCTCACCGAACGCATGCGCAGCGCCGTCGAGGAGAGCTCGGTGATGTACAACGGCGAGGAGATCCGAGTCACCGTCAGCGTGGGCTGTGCCGTGGTCGATACGGACATCCCGGTCAATTACGAGGTGCTGAAGCACACGGCGGCGGCGGCCCTGCAAGAAGCGAAACGCACGGGCCGCAATCGTTCGGTCATCCACAACATCACCAAGCCGCTGGAGCAGGTCGGGTAGTTGGCCGATTTCTTGCGCGTTTCATTTCCCCACTCCGCGTGTACTAGGGTTATGTTGTTCCGCTGGCCCGGAGATGGACAAGTCGAGTGATGACGCTAGCCTCACTTGCGCGTTCGTGCTGGAATCTGGTCGCGGGCAGTCAGCCTGTCCGGCGCCCGGCGCCGCGGCGTCTCGAACTGGAATCACTGGAAGAACGCGAGCTGCCCGCCACCATCCTGGGCAGCGCCTTCATCGATCGCGGCGTGCTTGGCGTCCAGAGTCCCACCGAAACGCTGGTCAGCAATGCGGTAATCACTTTGACGGGCATTACCAATACGGGCGGCTCCGTACAGCAACAAGTCACGACCGATGCCGGCGGCGTCTTTCGCTTCGATAATCTTCAGGCCGGCACCTATCAACTAACCGGGCCAGCGTCGCTGGTGCCTTCGGCCGGGCAACCCACTTACAAGGTGTCTCCCAATACCGTCGTGGATCAAGGGTTCGGCTTCTTGGGACTGGCTCCTGGAGTGATCAGCCTCAGACAGTTCCTCAATTCCACTACTCCTTCTGACTATCCTGTCAATGTCGCCATTGCCGGAAGCACGCAATCACCTATCAACATTGATACTTCCGCGGTACTGAGGCAGAACCTGGCGGCACTTGGTTTCAACTACAGCCTGGCCCTGAACCAGATCTTCTTCCAGTCGGGCACGAAACTTGAGGTGGAGTTCGACGCGGCGGCCCGGGCCAATAACTTCATCGTGGATATCGATGGCAGGGTCTTCTACCTCAATCAGTTCCACTTCCATACTACCAGTGAACACACCATCGACGGCCGCTCCTTCGGCGGTGAACTGCACATGGTGCACATGGACGCTGCGGGCAACATTCTGGTTGTTGGCATTCTCCTCGAAGCAGATGATGCGGCGCCGATCCCGGCCGCTTATAACACGCTGCTGATGAATCTGCCGCCTTCCGGAGGCGAGACGCACGTCGACATCAATGCCAGCGGCCTATTGCCGGCGTCCAGCCAGTTCTACGCCTACACCGGTTCCTTGACGACGTCCCCATTTACGGAGGGCGTGCGCTGGCGCGTGATGGCGCAGACGGTCAAGCTCCCCTCGACGTCGATCCAGATGATCGCCGACGCCATCGGCATGAACAACAACCGCCCGATCCAGCCCCTCAATGGCCGTCAGGTCATCTTGGATGTGAATTAACCGGATCCGCACTCTCAATGACCCACGTACTTGGCGTAAAGCGTGCGGGCCTTCTCGATGTCGTTGGTCCCCTTGATGATCGCGCGTCCGTCAGGGAACACGGTGAAGTTGAATCCGTCCACGTCGAACTTGAGCAGGAAACGGTTGTAGCTGACGTGCCCGAGCGTCTCGAGGTGGCGGGCCATATCCTCGAAGTTGAGCGTTTCGCTGCGGCGCTGCGAGACCTGCACGGCATTGCGGCCACACAGGCTAGTGGTCTGCGTGCCGTGTTCGCCCTCGAGCCATTCGAACTTCTTGCGCTGGCAGCACGGGCAATCGACCTTGCCCAGGAGTGGCGCGATCTTGATGCGCTTCTGCTGGTTTTCCCAGACGTCGATGTAGACCAGGTCGCGGTTGATCTGGTCGCGCTTGCCCGCCAGGATCTTGAAGGCCTCGGTGGCCTGGAAGCTGGCCACGATATTGACGATCGGCGAGAGGACGCCGGCGGTTTCGCAGGTGCCCGCCTCGCCCGGAGCCGGGGCCGCTTCGAACACGCAGCGTAGACAGGGCGTCTCGCCGGGCAGGATCGTCATTGATTGCCCGTGACTGCCGATGCAGCCGCCATAGACCCACGGTTTGCCCAGTTTGACCGAAGCGTCGTTGATCAGGTAGCGAATCTCGAAGTTGTCAGTGCCGTCCATGATGAGGTCGGCATCCTTGACGAGTTCGAGGATGTTGGTGCGGTCGATGTCGGTGACGACGGGCTCGACGTGCACAGCAGAATTGACGGCTCCGAGCTTGCGGGCTGCCGCTTCCGCCTTGGGCAGGTTCTCGGCCACGTCGTGTTCATCGAACAAGACTTGCCGTTGCAGGTTGTTGGTCTCGATGAAGTCGCGATCGACGATGCGCACGTGGCCGACGCCGGCGCGCACCAGGGCGTTCGCCAGCACCGTGCCGAGCGCGCCGCAGCCACACAGCGTGACGTGGCTATCGAGAAGTTTCTTCTGCCCGGCCTCGCCGATGCCGTAGAAGCGCATCTGCCGGGAATAGCGTTCGAGATTGGGATCCATGATGGTTGCAATCCAAGCCCACTTGCGGCGGCCCGTGGAGTAGCCATGCAGCAACATCATCCCACCAACCGCCGTCGGTGGGCCTGGGAGGTCGATTCGTCACTCGATTCCCAGCACGTCGATGAACTCATCGAACAGGGCGATCTGATCGGGCTTCCATTTCTGCTGGCGGGCAAACTGGCTCAAGTTCTTCAGACCTGCCTTGAGGCGGTCGAGCTCCTTGCCCTTGAGCCGCTTCAGATAGCCGAGCATTTCTCCGACCGCGTCATCGGCCGATTCGGGTTCGACCACGTCGGCCGACGAGCCCTGCAAGAAAACCAGGGCATGGATGGTGGCGAGCAAGAGCGGATCGGCATCGACGCTGTCGGGGATGTGCTGGAAGACGCAGGCCCCTTGTGGTTCGTCCCCGAAGTCATCGGGTTCGGTCATGATCAGCCTCCGGCCACGGCGGGAATGATGCTCAGTTCGTCGCCATCTTTGACGGCGGTGGCCAGGCTATCGAGGTAGCGGATGTCTTCATCGTTGAGGTAGACATTGATGAAGCGGCGCACCTGCCCGTTGTCGAAGATGCGCTGGCTGATACCGGGGTGTTTCTTTCCCAATTCATCGAGCGCGGACTGGACGCTATTGCCCGTGACCTCGACGACGGCTTGCCCGTCGGTGTGCTGCCGCATCGGGGTAGGAATGTGAACGCGGATGGACATGGAACAGGTACCTCAAATGATCGAAAGATTGCGAGTATCAGAATGCGCCTGCCAACTGCACAAGCGCCAGCAAGTCTGCCAAGCGACTCGGGCTGTTCGGCACAAGTAGGGTCGGCGTCCCGGTTGTAGGGGGCATGATAGCCGACAGGGGATTGCTGTCCCCATTTATGCCAGCGCCGGCTCCTTGCTCCCTTCGTAGAGCGGCACAAAGTCATCGAGGGCGGGCTTGATCACCACCGGCTTTTCGATCACGTCAACGATCGCATCGGTCGTCTTCAGGCCGTTGCCCGTGATGCACAGGACGATCTCTTCGTCGCGCGGGATGCGGCCCTGCTCGATGAGCTTGCGGGCCACCGCGACCGTGACGCCGCCCGCGGTCTCGGCAAAGATGCCTTCCGTGCGGGCCAGGAGCGACATCCCTTCGGCGATCTCGTCGTCGGTCACGTCTTCCGACCAGCCGCCCGAGCCGGAAATGACCTTGATGGCAAAGTAGCCGTCCGCCGGATCACCGATGGCCAGCGACTTGGCAATGGTCTTGGGCTGCCGCACCGGCTTGTGCTGCTCCATCCCATTCTTGACCGCATTGGCGATCGGATTGCAACCGGCGGGCTGAGCGCCGTGGATCTTGCACGCCGGGTCGGCCAGCAGACCCACCTTGTGCAGCTCGTTGAACGCCTTCTGGATCTTGCCGATCAGGCTGCCGCCCGCCATCGGCACAACCACGTGCTTCGGCGTCCGCCAGCCGAGCTGCTGCGCGATCTCGTAGCCCACGGTCTTGGAGCCTTCGGCATAGAACGGGCGGAGATTGATGTTCACGAAGCCCCAGCCGTACTTGAATGCGACCTGCGTACACAGCCGGTTGACCTGGTCGTAGGTGCCGGTGACGCCGATGACCTTGGCCCCGTAGATGCCGGTGTTGAGGATCTTGCTTTGTTCGATGTCGGCGGGCACGAAGATGAAGGCATTGAGGCCGGAGGCGGCCGCCTGCGCGGCGACGCTGTTGGCCAGGTTGCCCGTAGAGGCGCAGCCCACCGTGTCGAAACCGAACTCGCGGGCCTTCGACAGGGCCACCGAAACGACGCGATCCTTGAAAGAAAGCGTGGGGAAGTTGACGGCATCGTTCTTGACCCAGACCTGGTCGACGCC
>JBFWSD010000347.1:0-6830 GCA_050248575.1 Gemmataceae bacterium | reverse complement strand
GCTCCTCGCGATGAGGAGTGTAGTAGATGATCTGTGCCGGCGCTGCCGTGATCAAGAACAGCAGCACCATGAATCCAAGCAGTCGCAGGACGTCATCGCGAATCATGATCTATCTCCCAGCAGTGGCCACTGGCCACTGTTTCCAACTGGCCACCGTTAACTGGCCACTGGCCACTGGCCACTGGCCGCCGTTCACTACCCTTCGGGATTGCGCAGGAACTTCTGATAGGGCAAGCGCACGCCAGTGAAGAAGGTCTGGTCCGACCGCAACACGGTAGCGGGCACGCCGAATCCAAAAGTACCGATGAACGTGACCACGTCGTCCTGGTCAACGCCGTCGCCGGAGACGCCGAAACCGCCGATCAGAGTGCCCCCGGAATAGAGCGGAGCACTGCCCGGGAACCAGACCACGCCGTTCTGGTTCGTGATGTTGTTCGGATCATGGAAGTTGGTCTGCGGGAAGAAGGCGTCGTAGCCCAGGAACGTCTGGAATGCCGACGCGGGCAAGGGGGCGCCCACATTCAAGCCATTGACGAGATTGGCGCCGCCCGACTGGAGCACCGACATCGGTCCAGGCGGCTTGCCATCGATGCCTTCCGGGAAACGCGGCTCGGCCGCGTAGCGGAAGGTTCGGTTGGTGAAAGCGGTGCCCGCCGGGATGCCGGGCAGCTGGTCAATGGCCTGCAAGGTGTTGGCATCGGCGTAGTAAGCGGTATTGCGCGACTTGGCCACGGCAACGTCGATCGAGAAGATGGTCGCGTCGGGCATGCGGAACAGCCCGAGCACTTCGCCTGTTGAATCAGCGACGGCGAAGACCATGGCAGTACGGCTGCCAAGCGGCAAGCGGATGGCGGCACGGGTCAACGTGGCCTGAGCGATGCCCTGATTGATGATCTGCGTAACCTGGGCGGCCGTAATACCGACGCCGTCGTGAGGCGTGACGAGCCAGCCCGAGGGGACCGGCGTGCCGTCCATGAGGAAGGTGCCACCGCCGTTGAGGTCCTGGTTGGCACCGCTGTTGGGATCGCCAACGCCCAGGGTCTGACCAAAGCTGACCAGGGTAGTTGGCCCCTTGAGCCCGCCCGGGCCAAAGATATCGAGTGTGATGCCGACCAGGTCGATACGGCCGGAAGGCAGATCGAAACCGGGCAAGGCGGGCACGCCGTTGATGGTACCGACGGGAAGATTGGCACTCGAACTGCCACCCACCGCGGCAAAGGCAATGTATTCTGCTTCCAGCGAGCGGTCAGGGCGAGCCGGATCGTAGTCGGCGCTCAGGGCCGAGTTCTCTTCGTTGGCATAACCGGTCGTGCCCGGGAAGAAGACGCCGATGCCGCCGACCAGGAAGCCGTTCTTGAAGATCGGGATGCCGCCGGGCAAGGTAGCAATGCCGCGATTCTGGGCCCCGGGTAGCAGTCCCGAGGTGAAACCGAACGAGTCCGGCGCCACCAGATGCTGGTTGGCCGGAATGCTTGCCGGGATGAATGCCGGATCGACATTGAAACGCTCGGCGAGCGGGATGTCGTCACCCTGGTTGAGACCGTTGGCGCCGCCCTTGATGTGGTCGGCGCCAGGGTGGAAGGTGCTGTCGCGGTTCGTGTGTTCGATGGCAAACAGGTCGACCTGGGGCGTGAACGGGATGCCGGGCGGGAAGTGGCCGCCCAGGCCGATCGGAGCCACGAAGCCTGGCCCGCGGAACGGCGAATTCACGTCGGTGATACTCGGGTTCGATTCGACCATGCGCTGCGTGATCGTGCTCTGGCTGATGAACTGGACCGTGCGCGAGGTCAGCGGGGCGTTATTGTTTGCGAAGAAGGCGGCCGTGCGCGCCTTGGCGATTGCACCGTCGATGGCAAAGACCAGGTTGAAGACGTTGCCCGTGATGTTGGTGCTGACGCCCCCTTCGACGCGGACGCCGAGGACGCGGCCACCGCGGTCCACGATGGCGATGATCGCATCGTTGCTCGCCGAGGCCGCAGCCGCGCGCTGCAACAGGACACTGACTTCGTTGGCGAGCAGGATCGGCTCGACCACGACCGGCGGGGCAAAGAACGCGAAGATCCGATTGCCCGGGTTGGGGACCACGACGTCGCCGGCACGGATATCGAGAAAGCGATTGATGTTGCCGCCATCGCCGTCGAGGATGTTGCCGCCGGGTCCGGAGTAGAGAGTATCGTTCTCGGTGCCGCCCGACAGGTTGGTGGTGCCGGCTCCGGCGACCAGCGTGTCCTTGCCGGCGCCGCCAAACAGGTTGGCTGTCTGGGTAATGTTGGCGTCAATGCGCAGCAGGTCGTTGCCGCCCAGGCCGTTGATGTTGATGGTCGTGACCGCCGCGCTGGCGACGCGGAACACCTCGTTGACCGAATCGAAGACCACGAGCTCGTTGGTGGTCTGATCGAGAAGGACGGCGATGTGGTCGCGGTTGGGGCCGCCCACGATATTGAGCACATTGCCCGCCAGTGTGGCGGTGGCGTCGAGCAAGGTGCGCGACTCCAGACACTCGACGCCCAGCTGAGGCGCCTGCCTGGCATCGACCTCGTCGGCCTGTTGGCGCGGCTTGCTTCCGAGCAATTGTTGCATCAGCCCCATAATCGTCCCCTTGTGGAGGCAGCGCTGCGTGCTGCCCCGGAATCGTGAGTAGCTGCGGCCGCGAGGTTTGCTTCCCTGCCGGCGCAGCGGGCTCGCTCCCTGCGGATAAATGGCCGATTCACTTCTTACCATCGGCACAACCGCTAGAATCTTTCAGCGAATTCGGGCGCAACAGAGAGATTTTCTGAAGTGAGCCATATGCGACATGGCCGGAATGTCATTCCGGCAAGTTGGGAGGAGCAGGCGGGCAGGGGCGCAACTCCCCCGCCCGCCCGATTTGCTTACTTTCCACTTGCCGCCCTCGTTGTAGTAGGCGATCTCGTCAGGCGCGAACACCCGATCTCGTCTTGCGTAATCCCATTGAGTCTTCGATGGGGCAGACGACCAGTTGGCGAGGGGAGATCCTTGCCCGCGAGGCGGTCGATGGATACATCACCGTAGCAGTCGAGCGATTGCACGTGAGCGCTGGCCCTGGCCACGTTGTCAGCGTTGCGGACGAGGGCGGTAGCTGACGCCCGGCCGTGCCGCAGACAGAGTGAACGACGAAGCTCCTGGGACACCAGTCTCACGCAGGATTCCCCAGGCTTGAGTTTGCAGGACAGTGCCCGGGCCTCGAACGGCAAGCTCGGACTACCAGCACCAGCCCTACTCCAACAGCGATTCGGATCGGCAGCGCCATGATCGTCTCGGTTGTCTGGACTTGGTTGGTGGGGGGGATTTCCAGCTCTCGGTGCCTCGCGCCGAAACCTCCGGGGGAAGTTTGATCTGGTCGAATGCGCTGCACGCCCGTCGTATGAGGACACCACCCATGAGCACGTTCACGCAGGCCGACCGTTCACTGTCCGTGGCCACGCCACTGGGGCCGGATGCATTCCTGCTCGAGAGGCTGGTCGGGCACGAGGGAGTCAGCACGCTGTTCCGCTTTCAGCTCGACTTGCTGGCCGACGCGAACACTTCCATACCCTTCCACAAGGTGCTCGGTCAGAAGATGATCGTCACCCTGAAGCACGCGCACGGGAAAAATCGCCACTTCAGCGGTATTTGCAGCGAACTGCGGCAGGGGGCCATCGTCCGCGGCGACCTGGGCAATCCCGAACTGATCCGCTATCACGCCGAGCTGGTGCCGCCCCTCTGGCTGCTCACGCGCCGCGTGCAAAGCCGCATCTTTCAGCAACAATCGGTACCCGACATCTTGAAGACGGTGCTCAAGGGGCTCGAGGTCCGCTTCACGTTGACGGCGAGCTACCGGGCGCGCAACTACTGTGTGCAGTATCGCGAGAGTGACTTTGCCTTTGCCAGCCGGCTCATGGAGGAAGAGGGCATCTACTACTTCTTCGAGCACCAGTCGGACGGTGAGAGTCTGGTGATCTCGGACCTGAACCTGTCGCATCCGCACTTGCCCGCGCCGCATGCCGAGCTGGATTTCGACGATGCGGAAGCACTCGGCAAGGTGGAGACTGTCTCGCGCTGGGAGAAGGCGCAGCAGGTGGCGCCGACGCGCTTCGTCGTGCGTGATCGGCACTTCGAGGTGCCGCAGGCAACGCTCGAGGGCAAGTCGAACATGCAGCCCCACGTCAAGGTGGGGGCCATCGACCACGCCCTCGATCTCGATGGTTTCGGGAACCTGGAAGTGTATCAGCATCCGGGCGACTTCGCGCATCGCTTCGACGGTATTGCCCCAGGGGGCGCGGAGCAGCCCGGTCAGTTGCAGCCATTGTTCCAGGAGAACATCAGCCTGGCCCAGCTCTTGATGGAGCGGGAGGCGTCACACAGCTTGCGTATCGAAGGGGCAAGCAACTGCCCGGCACTCACGCCGGGCTATCTCTTCAGCTTGAAGAAACATCCCCAGGCGCAGGGAGAATACATGCTGACGCGCGTCGAGCATGAAGTGAGCCTACCGGGCTACCGGAGCGGCGGCCACGAATCGCTCAGCTACGGGAATCGCTTTCAGTGCTTGCCCAAGGAGCTGAAGTATCGGCCCGCCAACGTCACGCCCAGACCGACCGTACACGGCACGCAGACGGCTACCGTTTCGGGTCCCACGGCGGGCGAGATCTATACCGACAAGTATGGCCGCATCAAGGTCAAATTCGCCTGGGATCGCGAAGCGGAAGCGGCGACCGACACGTCCTGCTGGATCCGGGTGATGCAGCCCTGGGCCGGGCAGGGCTGGGGGTCGATCAGCCTGCCGCGCGTCGGCCAAGAAGTGGTCGTCGATTTCCTCGACGGCAACCCGGACCGCCCGCTCATCCTGGGCAGCGTCTACAACTCGGAACAGATGCCGCCCTATGCGTTGCCGGGAGAGAGAATGGTGTCGGGCTTGCGCAGCCGCAGCCTGCTCAGCACCAATGCCGAGCACTACAACGAGCTGGCCATGGACGACACAGCGGGCCAGGAAAAGTTGAGCCTCACTGCCCAGAAGGACATGAATACCACCGTCGAAAACGACTACACGCTCACGGTCGACAACAACTCGACCGTGACCATCAAGAACAAATCCGACACCACGGTGCACAACAACACGACCTGGACGTTCGGCAACAGCCCGTTGACGATGAATTTCGTTGCCACCTGGAACAACATCGAGATCAACAAGCTGACCAAGACCGTGGTATCGAGCGTGAGCCACGCGGACGTGACCGCCATGAACGTGAACGTGGACGGGCTGCGCTTCACCGGCGTGGCCACCCTGCACGCCGAGATCGATCTGCTGAAATACGAGAAAGTCTTCACCAAGAGCTTCGAGTCGTGCGGGGCCAAGTCGCTGAGCACTTCCTACAACCTGACCGAGAAGATCGGCCGCGATCACAACGTCAGCGTCGCCGGCAAGTCCAATTTGACCGTCAAGAAAGACCTGAACATCAAGGGCAAGGTGGTCGACATCAACACCAGCGTTCCGGGCACCAACCCCAACGATCAGATGATGACCGTGCGTTCCAAGAACGAGGTCAACGTGGGCGGCGGCAACAAAGTCAATATCACCTGCGGCGGCGAGGAAGCCGACCCCATCGGCATCTTCATGGACAAGAGCGGCAAGCTGACCATCCAGGCGCAGAATCTGGTGTTACAGGCCAAGAATTCCATCGTGCTGCGATCCCCCACGGTCGCCATCCAGGGCAAGTCCGACGAGATGCCCTACGACGAGGTAGCCTACGAGCTGGTCGAAAACATGCTCGAGAATCCCGGCATCCGCGCCAGCGACATCCTTGACGCCCTGGAGAGGAGCAAGATCGATGAGGAAATCGTCGGCGTGCTTTCCAAGTTCTATGGCCTGGGTTGAGGGATAGTGATGGGCGACAAGATCTTGCATCAAGGTTGTCAGTTGAAATGCAGTCTTTGTCAGGGGGCCATTACTTGCCCGGCGCCGCTCAACCAGCTCGGCAAGGTGGGGGGCAACCTGATCCTGCTTCAGACCGACGAGTTTCTCATCGATATTTCGAACTGCATGTTCAAGAATCAGCCCCCGAATGTGCCGTGCGTTCCCGGGCCGCTGCCCTTCACCTGGGCCAAGCCCTCTCAGCTCAAGACCATCACGGGCATCCCTGTGCTCTTGCAAACCAGTATGGGCACCTTTATCGGCGCCCTGGGCAGCCCGGTGCCCGTGCAGATCCAGGACAGCGTGCCGCCAACCGAGGCCACCACTCTCTGAGGAAGAAGCAATGCCTTTCGACGATTTGAAGCTGCTGTCGCGCCAGCTCGAGAACTTGCAAAACGAAATCGCGCGCTGCATGGAGGGGGAGCCGTTTCAGGGGTTTCAGGCCAGTATGCAGAAGTTTCAGGCCGAGTTGCAGAATGCCGGGGCCGAAATCGCCGAACTGGAAGCGCTGGAGGCGGAAGCCGCCGCCGAGCCGGAGCGCGCGGCCGTCCCCTCAGTTGAAGAATTGCTTCAGGGCGGTGAGACCTGCCAGGGGCTCGAACACATCCTCGGCGTCGTACCCAAGGATCCCGGCGAGGCCACGTTCCGCCCTGATATCCGCACGCCGTTGGACCTTGTGGAACGGATGTTGACGCTTGCGAATGTGTCCAGTGCGGACACCGTCTACGATCTGGGCTGCAGTGATGGCCGTATCCCTATCTATGCCGCCGAGAAGTTCGGTGCGCGCGGCGTCGGTATTGAACTTCTGCCCGAACGCGCCCAGGTGGCCCGTCTGCACGTTCAGCTCAAGAAGCTCGATCCGATGGTCACGATCCTTCAGGGAGACGCTCTCGAAACCAATCTGTCGAAAGCCACCGTGGTCACG
>JBFWSD010000346.1:0-6837 GCA_050248575.1 Gemmataceae bacterium | reverse complement strand
TCCAGTCCGCGGGCATAGATATCTTCGACCAGCGCGGAGATGCCCTGATCGAAGAGGGGCAGGCGGCCCTTCAAGGTCTTGAAGTTGTTGCCGTGGGTGTCCCAGAAGCCGTAGGCTACGGTGACCACGCGGGCGCCGGCCTCCACTAGGCGGCGGGCCATCAGCAACTGATCGTTCCACTGCGGCGCCCCGTCCCCCTGATGCTTGGACGAGCCGCGGCCATAGCGGTCGCGAATCTTCTCGGGCTCCTTGGTCACGTCGAGCGCGTCGACCAGCTTGTTCGAGGTCAACACCTCGAAGGCGCGATCGTAGTAGGTGTCCATGCTCGACCAGGCCGGATGCTCTTTGCTGTCGATCTTGGAGAGGAGTTCGCGGCGGCCCTGGAGGCGTTCGAGGGACATGGCCTGGAGCTTCATGGCGTCGAGGTCACCGCCATCGAGCTTGGTCGGGGTGGCCGCGCGGCCCAGCACGCCTGCCCCCGGGCTGTTGTACGGCTTGTGCTGCATGGTCGGGAACAGGTCGACGAAGGGCGGGACGATATCGTCGGCCGGCCCGAGCTTGCGGGCCACCACCGAACCGAAGTGAGCCCGCTTCTCGCGCTGGGTCTGCGACATCGTGTAGCCGGTCATGTTCTGGAAGCTCGAATGCTCGTCGCGCAGCCCGACGATCGAGCGGATCAGCGCATAGCGATCGGCACAGCGGGCCAGCAAGGGCAGGTGCTCGCCGATCTGTATGCCGGGCACGTTGGTCGGGATGGGTTTGAACTCGCCGCGCACCTCGGCGGGGGCATCCGGCTTGAGGTCGAACGAATCCTGGTGGGCCAGTCCGCCCGACAGGTAAACCATGATGATCGACTTGTGCGATTTGCGGCCACTGCGTTCTTCGGCGCGAAGCAACGCGGGCAGCGTCAGGCCGCCCAGACCGAGAGCGCCGACCTTCAGGAACGAACGACGCGAGAGGCCGTCACAGTAGCGGTGACGCGGGCCAGGCAGGGTAAACATGGCAGGCTCCAGTCAGGCGGACGAAGGTAGGTGTTAGCCCCTGTTTGGCAGGGGGTGGCAGGCATTTAAGCTAACCTAATGTAGACTTAGCACTACTCCTTTCGCAAGAGGACTCGGAAAAGCACATTGCTTGTCTAAGTGTGATTGTCTATCAGAAACTCGCCTTTCGCGGCGACGGAGCAGCCCGGCCTCTAGCCTCTCTGAATGAAGATCATCGACAGCGGGCACGTTTCGCGGTAGAGGTATAAGCACGCACCCATTCACACAGGAGCTGCCATGACTTCACGCTGCCACTTACTTGTCGTCGCCATTGCCATTGCCGCCTGCGGGCTGTTGCCGCGGCCTTGCCGGGCCGCGCCGCCCGCCAGGCCCAACATCATCTACTTGCTGGCCGATGACCTGGGCTGGACCGACGTAGGCTGGCACCAGAGCGAGATCAAGACGCCGCACCTCGACAAGCTGGCCGCTGGCGGTGCGAAGCTCGAGCAGTTCTATGTGCAGCCTGTCTGTTCCCCCACGCGGGCCGCCCTCATGACGGGCCGCTACCCGATGCGGCACGGCTTGCAAGTGGGCGTCGTCCGCCCGTTCGCGCAGTACGGGCTGCCCCTCGAGGAACGCACGCTGCCCCAGGCCCTCAAGGAAGCGGGCTACGACACCGCCATCTGCGGCAAGTGGCACCTGGGGCACTTCCAGCCCGAATATCTGCCCACGCGGCGCGGCTTCGTGCATCAGTATGGCCACTACAACGGCGCCCTCGATTACTTCACGCACATGCGCGACGGCGGCTTCGACTGGCACAAGGACGACAAGGTCTGCCGCGATCCGGGCTACACCACCACGCTGATCGGCGGCGCGGCGGCCCGCATCATCGAGGATCACGATACGAGCAAGCCCCTCTTTCTCTACGTCCCCTTCAACGCGCCGCACTCGCCGCTGCAGGCGCTGCCCGAACACTTGAAGCAATACGAGGGGATCGCCGACGAGAAGCGGCGCACCTACGCGGCGATGGTGGCCTGCATCGACGACCAGGTGGGCCATATCGTGGCCGCGCTGGCGAAACGCAAGATGACCGAGAACACGCTGATCGTCTTTTCGAGCGACAACGGCGGCCCGACCTCGCTGGGGGCCACCAACGGCAAGCTGCGCGCCGGCAAGGGCACGCTCTACGAAGGGGGCGTGCGCGTTGCCGCCTTTGCGAACTGGCCCGGGCAGATCCGCGCGGGCAGCGTGATCGATCAGCCCTTGCACGTCGTCGATTGCTATCCCACGTTCCTCAAGCTGGCCGGCGCGAAGCTCGAGCAGAAGCAGCCCCTCGACGGCAAGGACATGTGGGCCACCCTGACCGAGGGCAAACCAAGCCCGCACGAGTTTCTTCTCCTCAACACGACTCCCGGCGCAGGCGCCCTGCGCGTGGGTGACTGGAAGCTGGTGATCAACGGCCGCAACGGCGCCGGCGGCGGCGAAGAAGCGAAGAAAATGGTCGAGCTCTTCAACCTGGCCAAGGATCCTTACGAGCAAACCAATCTCGCCGCGGAACGGGCCGACAAGGTCAAGGAACTGCAAGGACGCTACGACGAGCTGGCCCGCCAGGCGCTGCCACCCAAATCGAAGCCCAAGGCAAAGGACTTCCAGGTGCCGAAGATCTGGGGTGAAAAGGACTGACCAGCGGATCTGGCGTCACTTGCCGCGGGCTTCGTCCCAGATCGGGCCGTAAACTTCCTTGTCGAAGGGCGGGCAGCCCGTGACGAACTGGCCCTGCTCGTTGTGCTTGGCCCGCATCAGTGCCGTGCAGTAGCTGAACGTGCGGCACACGCGCTTGCGCTCCAGGCGGCCATGAACCATGAGCTGCTTGCCGAAATCGGGCTGGGCCAGCGAGGCCCGGCCCACGCCCACGAAACGGGCCCGGCCGTCGCGGACGTTGGCGGCCCCCGCGTTGAAAGTGAACTCCTGCAAGTAGCTGTAGCCGCTGCCCACGATGGGCAAATCCGGGAAAGCTCCCTGCACCTGCGCGGCCAGCCGGAAATGGCGGTCGACGCCGATGAGCGGATGCTCCGGCGTCTCGTAGCCGTCGGGCGGCGGATACTCGAAGGGCCTCGTCACGTGCATGGTGGCGTACGGATTACCCATGCTGACATTCACGATGGACACGCCCAATTTCTTCATCTCCGCGATCCAGGCGAGCGGCTCGCTCAGGTCAGCCTGGAAGGGGTCTTGTTCATCGGTGCCCCACGCGGAACGAACCGGGGCCGACCAGGGCATCGGCTCTCCCTCGGGGGCATCGGCTTTCTTTCGGTAGGGCACGCCGTCATAGACATTCATGCGCGTGCCGATGACCAGCCCGGGCACCTCGCTTCGGACAGCCGTGATGATGTCGCGGGCCAGCCGCGTGCGGTTTTCGAGACTGCCGCCATACGGCCCGGGCCGCAGCTTGGCGGATAGCATCTCGCTCAACAGATAACGGTGGCACTGCTTGATGTCGACGAACGGGAATCCGGCCCGGTGGGCCAGCCGGGCCGCCTGCACATAGGCATCGACCAGCCGCTTCAGATAATCGTCGTCAAGAACTGGATAGCTCGCATCGACGGTGCGGCCTGTCTGCTTGTCGACGATGGTCTTCGGGTCGAGCAAGGGATCGTGAACGGCGATGAGCGGCTGCTGATAGCTGTAGCGGCCCGAGTGGGTGAGCTGCAAACCGAACAGGAAGCCCTGCTCGCTGCCGAACGTATCGCGATGGGCGCGCACGCACTCCTCGTAAAGCCGGGCGAAGTCGCCGACATTGTCCTGGTTGATGCAAAGCTGCCGCGCGTTGGCCCGCGCCTCGGGCACGACCGCGGTGGCCTCGCCCCAGATCAGCTTGGCCCCGCCGGCGCCGAAGCGACGATAGCGCCGGAAGGTAAGCTCGTCGGGCCGGCCATCCAGGGTGCCGTCGCAGCCCTCCATGGGCTGAATGCACAGGGCATTGCCAGCCGAAAACGGCCCTACGGGAATCGGTTGAAACAACGGGGCCAGGTCTTCGCTGAAACGGAGATCCAGCCCGAGGCGAGCGCTCTCGGTCTGGATCTCTTCGCTGGTCTTGTATTTGAAGAAACGAGCCATGAACGGGCAGGCCAATGACGAATGAGTGAATGACTAAACTTCACATCGCTCACGCGAACAGTTCGTGGATGGGCTGCGCGTCCACGAGAGGGACGGGCTGCCCGTCGGGGCCGGGTAGCGTCGTCTGCAGATCGACGCCCAGCGCGTGATAGATGCTCGCGGCAACTTCCGCCGGCGTGACGGGCCGGTCGTGCGGTTCGCTGCCGATCGCGTTCGAGCTGCCGATGACCTGCCCGCCTTGCACTCCACCACCGGCCAGCAGGATCGACCAGACACCGGGCCAGTGATCGCGGCCGCCGCGCGGGTTCAGCTTCGGCGTGCGGCCGAACTCGCCCATGGCCACGACCAGCGTGGTGTCGAGCAGCCCGCGCTCTTCCAGCTCATCGAGCAAGGCCGTGTAGGCCACGTCGAACATCGGGCACAAGGTGTCCCGATAATCGTCGAGGTTGGTGCCCAGCGCGCCGCCGTCGGCGTGGCAATCCCAGGTCAGCTCGTTGAAGACCGAGTCGAACATATTGACGGTGACGAGGCGGGTCCCCTGCTCAACCAGTTGCCGCGCCCGCAGGCAAGCTTGCCCGAACGGGTTGAGACCATAGCGGGTTGCGCCACGAACCGAGGGCCGCTCGAAGACGGGCTCATGCCGGTCGCCCAGGAAGCCGGCTTGCTGCCCGTGGCTGACGCTGACGCCGGTGTTGCCGATCGGCCCGGGCAGGATCACGAACGGTGCGGCCTTGCCGCGCGGCCCGTGCAGGTGCGACAGGGCCGAGCCGAAGTGCGGATAGTCGAGGCCGGGCTGGCAAAGCCGGCCCGTTTGCATCAACTGATGGCCGGTTTCATGAATGGGGGCCGCGTCGTGATGGAGCGAGCGGATGAGGGCAACGCGCTCCGCACGCCGCGCCAGTTGCGGAAAGCACTCGCTCACATGCAGCCCGACCACGCTGGACTGGATCGGCTGGAATGGCCCGCGGATCTCGGCCGGCGCCTGCGGTTTCAAGTCCCAGGTATCGAGCTGACTGGGGCCGCCCACGAGAAACAGCAGGATACAGTTGCGCTCGCGTGGCGAGGCAGCGGCCCGCTCGCTCAGCGGCAGGCCCAAGGTGCCCGCTGACAGGGCGCCCACGCGCAAGAATTCTCGACGCGACAGCCCGTGGTGGCGTTCATCTCGCAGCATGACAGTCCCTCTTGGAGATCGCGGTCGCAAAGTCCCCTTCATCGTAGCGAGGCGCGGCAAGGGTGCAACTGAAAACGACGTGCTTCG
Source organism: Gemmataceae bacterium (assembly GCA_050248575.1). Lineage (GTDB taxonomy): Bacteria > Planctomycetota > Planctomycetia > Gemmatales > Gemmataceae > JBFWSD01. The sequence continues at coordinate 1,482 of JBFWSD010000346.1, read as the reverse complement.
AATTACCAACCCGACGCGTTAGCGAGGGTTGGGGCAACCTGATCCCGCTGACAATCCCTCGCTGGCGCGTCGGGCTAACCTTCGCTGGCGCGTCGGGTAACCTTTTCTCCAGATCACCAACCCGATGCGTCAGTGAGGGGTGTGACAACGAAGGCCCGACCCGATGGCTCGTAGCGTGTCCAGTTATTGTCCGGCCCCTGGTGGTGAAATGGACATCATGGCTCTCTCCTAAGGAGCAGGTCCAGGTTCGACTCCTGGCCGGGGCAGTACCAGAAAACACTCCGGTGTAGCTCAGAAGGTAAGAGCGTCCCGCTGAAGACGGGAAGGTCGCTGGCTCGACCCCAGCCGCCGGAACTGAACAAGATGGCTGGGTAGCTCAGAGGCCGAGCGGTGATCTGTTAAGTCACGTGACGTGGGTTCGATTCCCACCCCAGCCTCTCGAATCAAGCTCCGCCGAGCCGGGCTGCCAGCTCGGCCGGGCCAAGCCGCGTGCAGCCGGGCAGGTGACGGAACCACGTGAGCTGTCGCTTGGCGAAGTTGCGGCTGCGCGTCTGCACGCGCTCAACAGTCTCCGCCAGGCTGGCTCGTCCGTCGAGGTGTTCGAGCACTTCCTTGTAGCCCAGCGCCTGCGCCGCGGCGCGGCTCATCGGTTTCGAGAGTTGTTGCAACCTCTTCACTTCTTCCAGCAAGCCCGCGTCGAACATCGCCAGCACGCGGGCATCGATGCGGGCATAGAGTTCCTCGCGGGGCAGCTCCACGCAGTAGATGGGACTCCCTGCCTCTTCGCTCTTTTGCCACTGGGTTTGCCAGGCGCTGATGGGGCGGCCCGTCAGTTCGAAGACCTCGAGCGCCCGCACCACACGGCGAACATCGTTGGGATGAAGCCGCGCGGCCGTTTCCGGATCGACGTCCTGCAAACGGCGATGCAGGGTTTCAGCCCCTGCGCTGGCGGCGACTTCTTCCAGGCGGCCGCGCACCTGCGGATCGCCGGGCGGGCCGGGAAACAGCCCGAACATGAGCGCCTTGAGATAGAGCGGCGTGCCACCCACGATGAGGGCGCGGCGGCCCTGCGCTTGAATGTCGCGGCAGGCCTCGGCCGCGCGTTCCAGCCACCAGGCCACGCTGGCAGACTCCCAGGGATCGAGCACGTCGATGAGATGATGCGGCACGCGGGCACGCATCGCGCGATCGGGCTTGGCAGTGCCGATGTCCATGCCGCGATAGAGGGCCATGGAATCCATCGAGATGATCTCGGCATGCTTGCGTTCCGCCAGCGCGAGGGCCAGCGCGCTCTTGCCCGCGCCGGTCGGGCCGGTCAAGACCAGGGCGTTCTGGAATGGGGGAATCATGACGTCACACGGCCTGCTTCTGATGCTCGCCGCGTTGCCAGGCAACTTGCAGGGCCAAGCCTTCATCGAGACTGATGCGTGGCCGCCAGCCCAGGTGACGCTGCAGCTTGCTCGTGTCGGCACAGGTGGTCTG
>JBFWSD010000345.1:0-6844 GCA_050248575.1 Gemmataceae bacterium | reverse complement strand
TGAGAGGAACAGCTGCCACTCAAACTCGCTTGCTCAACGTATTTCCTGGAGCTGGAAGCGGCTTTCCTCGCGCGGAGTTTCGAGTCCCTTCATTCCTGTCACGCGGATACTGTCGGGCGGCCCCTCGAGGAAGAAATCGACCTTGCCCGGCAAGCAGTGTAGCTGGTTCCCTTGGTACACTTCACGGCGGGGCGGCTTTCTTGCTGGCGCGCCGGGGACCAGATTCATCGCGAGCGCCATGCCGTTGTCGTACGTCAATTCCTCGAGCTCGTACTGGCGCGTGCCGGTGATATCGATCAGGTAAAAGGGCTGCAGGAGTGGACCCAGGTCGCGGCCGTCGATCAGCAAGGACGGAGGTTGCGGCGGCAACATGATAACTCGGCGGGCACTGCGATTGGCAGGCACATCGATCGTCAGCTCGCCCCATTCCAGCCTGGCGGGGACGGCCCGCGCTCGATTGTCGATGTACAGGGTCGTCGTGGGCACGTCTTCCAGCGTGACTCCAGGCAGGCTTCGAAAAGGCCGTTCCATCCAGCCCGCCGGGCCGAAGGTTTCGATCCGCAGCGCAGCGGTGTTGAGCCGGCCGCGAAAGCTGAAGACCGCCCCCCTGGTCGCATCGAACTCGTGACGCGTACGGCCCCGATACACGGCGCGAGAAGGGCCGTCCGGTCCGTCCTCAGCGGGATAGATGCGGACTTCCGTCCATGGGAAGAAGTAACCGATACCGATCCAGACGACCCAGACCAGTACCAGGTAACCAAAGACACGGCCGACATGGCGCCAGTTGGTTGCCTGGCCCTGGGCGGCATTTTCCGCTACGCCGCGCAGGGCGCCCACGATGACCAGGGCAAAGATGCACACCGACCCGAGCGTCACCAGCAACCAGGTCTCCGTGCCCGCCAGATACCACGAGCCGGCGGCCGACGCAATCAGGACTGCGAACAGGAACCAGAAGAGGGGACGAGACAGCAGTCCCGGAGACCGGGAAGAAGACACTGGATCATCGTAGACGTAACTGTCTTCATCCATGGGCGATCCCCGGGGGCTGGTGCACGGATGCTATGACGCTGCCCATTCTATTCTTCGCTGCTGGATAGGAAAACAAGAAGGGCGGGAAGACCTGCCCGGCAAGCCGGAACACATCTCCCCGCCCGAGGGGTTTGGCGGCGGGCTCATGACTGGCCCGCCTCTTGTTGATCACACGCACGCCAGCTCGTCGTTCGGGTCGCGTTCGAGCAGGCGGCGGAGCCGCTGCCGGGCGACGTGCAGACGGCGCTTGATGGTGCCGATCGGCGTTTCGAACTCGCGGCTCATCTGCCGCAGCGACTGGCCGCGCAGGTAGAAGGCCGTGAGCGTGTCGCGGTCGAGCGGCTTGAGGCGGGCGAGCCCGTCAAGCACCTCGGCGCGATCCTCGCTCTTGACCATTTCCTCGAGCGGTCCGTCGCCGCCGGCCGGGACGCCTTCGAGCACGCCCTGATCGGCCGGGCGAACGCAGCCACGCCGCGCCAGGCGGTTGATGGCCATGCGCACCGTGATCTGCCGCAACCAGCCCGCCAGACATTCGGGATCGCGCAGCTGATCGAGCTTGGTCATGGCGTGCACGAACACTTCGTGGGTCAGCTCCTGGGCCTCGCCCGGGTTGCGGAGCCGGCTCAAGGCGACCGCGTACACGGTCGACTCGAAGCGTTGGACGATCTCGCCGTAAGCGGCGCGGTTGCCCTTGATGGCCTCTTGCACAAGCGTTGCAATCTCATTCCAGCTCATAAAGCACTTGTTTCCGAATCCCGATTCCATGTCCTGGCGAACACTGGTCGAACGACAGCCCGTGCGTGGCCGAAAGCTCGGGACAAGCTCGGCGCACCGTGCACGGCGTCAGCTCGCAGTGACGACGACAGCAGGGGGCCAATCGCGAGGGAGCCACGTACGAACGGACTCCGTCGCATCCGGCACGCGGATGCGCCCGCGAGGGGCCAGCGTCAGGTGATGGAGAACGCTGAGGTCAGACGACGCCGAGTTGGCCGACGCTTCTGACGAATCCCCGTGTTGCGAGCGTGCCCGTGGCCGTGGGCCGATACATCGGCTTCACGTTCACGGGTAGCGCCGACACTCGTTCCGTCCGGAACGCGCACCAGCGCCGCGCGGTGACAGGCTGAATCCACTGGACTGCCTGGCGCGCAAAACTCGCGGACAACACGGGGACCCCAGCTTGACTCCGGACCCGACCGGCCGGTGGCTGCGAGCATTCATCTCGCTTGCCTCCGGTTTTCCGTTCGAGCCGCGGTGACATGGAATGCCTGGGATCGGACAGAAAAGCCGGGGCCTGGTCGGTGCCGGTGCCGGGCAGATTTTCCACGCCGCCGATGCGCTTGGCACCGTTGCGGGAATTGCTACGCAGCACCTTGGCTTCCAGATTCGTTGCGGCCATGACAGACCTCCGGCTCTTGAAGACAACAATGAAGTCATGCAGACTGCCCGCCTGAGCGGGCTCGAGCGATTCATGAGGCCCCTTCACCTTGCCAGGATGAAAATCGCCTCGTGTTCTAATTGGATACGGATCGGGGTCGGGTTATTTCAGGGATTTCTGAGCTAAAAAGCAGTCTATTTGACCCCTCACTACGAACCGACCTCTCCCCAGACGGGACGACACGCCACCCCGGGCCAAGGTTCGCGCGGAATCTCGTTTTGTTCGAGTCCTTAAAAGACGCAGCTCTGCCGCGAAAGACTCAGCATGACGTGGTCCACGGACAGACAAGCCTGACACGTACTTTTCCCCGGCCCGGCGTAGCATTATGGGAAATTGGCGCGCTGCGCATCGACGGGAGGTGTCGAAAGATCTGTCGACCAGTGTCGCTCGGCGTCAACACCAGATGCGAAAGCCGTTTGGCGAGCGTGACTTGTGGCGATTGTTTGCGCACTTTTTGCCTTCCGGGGCCGGTCTTCTGTCGCAAAGCAAGATCCTGCAATGGCTAAGAGCAGACAGAAATAGGCCTTCATTGCGCAAGTGGGGATGCTTGGCCGCCATTATCGGCACGAGACACCACGCCGCGGCAAACTCGCCGGCGTGCGGTTCATGTGGTGAAAGAGTGCCGTTGCGGGGGCGCTGCCGAACGCGTGTCGGAAACAGAAGTTAAATGGCAATAATCAGTTACGTAATGAGAACTCGGGCCACGACCTGGCGGCTTGCACACTCGCAGTTCGGCGATTTTCGCCTTAAATCGTCATGCTGCAATGACCTGAGGCGATCTGCACAACAGGCTTCATGTGCAAGCGAAGTGTGCAAGCAGTCCGTTCACGGACAGACAAACCTGACACGTACTTTTCCCCGTCCCGGCGTAGCTTATGGGAAACTAGCCCGCTGCGCATTGACGGGAGGTGTCGAATGATCTGTCAACCACATGTGCGAAAGTCGTTTAGCCACTGTAACTTGAGGCGTTTGTTTGCGCACTTTTTGCTATTCGGGGACGGTGTTTTGACGCAAATCAAGATTCTGAAACGGCTAAGAGCGATCAGAAATGGGCCTCCATTGCGCAAGCGGGCATGCAGCGCCTGCGTTTGGTCATGGAAGTGCCATTCACTTGGCAGCCTTCTTCAGCATGGCATCGAAGACGGGCTGCGCGCTGTTCTCCGTCAAGAAGCCCTTCGCTTCCTTGCCGTCGATGAAGAGGTGAACCTGGAAGCACTCGAAGCAGATGAGGAAATCGACGGTCTTCTTGTCGTGGACCACGCGAATGCCGTGGCGGGGATTGAAACAGAAGGCGGCCTTGCCCTGGTTGGCAGCCACCGCTTTCTTGAAAGCGGCGGCGATCTTGGACTTGTCGCCGCCTTCCAGGGTGGTCTTGTTCAGCACCTTGTAGCCGTGAAAAGCCTCCTTGGCGTTCTTGCCCTCCTCGGGGTCGGGCGAAAGGGCGAACAGCTCGAGCTTGGCCCCCTTGTCAAGTGCTGTCTGGGCCGGCGCCGGAATGGTATCGGCACTGGTTTGCGCGCCGGCACACCAGAGGAATCCAAACACCAGCAGATACAGGGGCCATTGACGAATCATCGGGTCGCCTCCTGGTAGCGAATGATGCTAACGTAATGGAGAGACGAATCGACACCAAGGACTTGCGCTGCTGAAATGTCGCGACTGACTCAGGCAATCATCGACTTCGCAACGCCAGTGTGCTACGCTCGCCAGAATGTGAAGTCGGGGGAGCGGCTTACATGGCCAGTTTCGAATCGAGCCAACAAACCTGTCCGCATTGCCAGGCGGTACTTCCGTCCGCCGCCGTGCCGCGTCCGCTGTGCCCCTTGTGTGGCAAGCCGTTGCCGAACGCAGCCGACCGAACGGGTTCGCAGTATTACTACGCGCGGGACAACCGGGTGTTTGGCCCGGTGAGCTCGGCCCAGCTGAGGGATCTGGCCCGGGCGGGCCAGCTTTTCCCCACCGACATGATCCGCCGCACGGACTCGAACAAGTGGGCGGCAGCCAGCAAGGTGAAGCATCTCTTTCCCGAGTCGGCGCCGCCGGCCGCCACGAGCGCGAAGCCCAATCGGCCGGCGACAGTCCCGCCCGCGCCGCCGCCCGAAAAGGCAAAGCCTGCCCGTCCCGAATCAGCTGCCAAGGCCCAGCAACCTGTGCCCGATAAGAACAGGTCTGGGTGTGGTGAACCAGCGGCCAGCGTCGAGCCGGCGGTGCCCTGTGCCGTGGATGAGGTCAAGTCGCTGGTGCCGTGCGTGTCGCGGCAGCACGTCCTTTCGGAAGCCGTGGTGGTGCCCGATTCGATTCGTTGCGTGCAGTGTGGCTGCTGCACGTTCAACTGCCCGATCGGCATCGATGTGCGTGCGCACGCCTGGCGCGGGATCGCCATAGAAGACAGTCATTGTCTCACTTGTAGCGAATGCGTGCGCCGCTGTCCGCGTGGCGTGCTCAGTTTCGAGGTGCTGCCCGTCTTCGGGCATTGACGGGCCATGTCGCAACGATTTGTCATGGTGGGATCGGGGATTGCGGCCCTGGCGGCGGCGGAGAGCCTGCGCCGACTGGAGCCACACGCTGATATCATCATGGTGAGCGAGGAAGCGCATCCGTTCTATTCGCGGCCCGGGCTGGCCTATCTGTTGCGCGGCGACATTCCGGAAAAGCAGCTCTTCCTGCGCACCAAGGCGGACCTTGCCGAGTTGAAGGTCCAGCGCGTGGATGCCAGGGTCGAACAGCTCGATTGTGCCCGGCATGAGTTGATCTTGCCCCAGGGCAAGCGCCTCGGTTACGACCGCTTGCTGCTGGCGACCGGCGCCCTGGCCGCGCCGCCGACGATGCCGGGGGGCGACCTGGCCGGGGTCGTGAAGCTCGACTGCCTCGATGATGCCCGCCAGATTCTCAAGCTAGCCCGCCGGGGCAAGCGGGCCGTCGTGATCGGCGGCGGCATCACCGCCCTGGAAATCGTCGAAGGGCTGGCGGCCCGCCGTGTCGGCGTGCATTACTTCCTGCGCGGCGATCGCTACTGGGGCGACGTTCTCGACGAGGTCGAGTCGGGCATCGTCATGAATCGGCTACGCCACGACGGCGTGATCTTGCACACGCAAACGCAAGTCCAGCAGGCCATCGGCCAGCGCGGGCAACTCACCGCCGTCGAGACCATGGCCGGCGAGACCGTCCCGTGCCAGATCCTGGCCGTGGCCATCGGCGTCCGCCCCCGCATCGAGCTGGCGAAGCAGGCCGGCATCAAGGTCGATCGCGGCATCGTTGTCGACCCGATGATGCAAACGAGCGCGGCCGACGTGTTCGCGGCGGGCGACGTGGCCGAGGTCCACGATCCGCGCGGCGGGCCGCCCTTACGCGACGTCCTCTGGCCCACCGCCCTCCGGCAAGGGCAGGTGGCCGGCGCCAACATGGCCGGCGCAACCACCAGCTACATCAAAGGCTCCCCCATGAACGTCACCCAGCTGACCGGGCTCAAGGTGACCATCATCGGCAATGTGGGCACCACCAAGGGGGGCGAACCGCCCAAGGACAAGGACCTGCTCATGATTGCCCGCGGCGAGAGCGAGACCTGGCGGCTGCTGCCCAAGAGCTGGGTGCTGTCCGAACGCGACGATGTCAATCGAGTCCGCCTGGTCATCGGCGAGGACAGGATCGTCGGGGCGCTGGTGATGGGCGATCAGACCTGGTCGCGGCCCTTGCAGCAGCTGGTCGCGGGCGGAGCCGACATCACGCCGATCCGTGATGTCCTCCAGGCAGGCGGCCCGGCTTCACTGCAGCAACTGGCCAGCTTCTACAAGCAATGGCTGGCAGGGCCGCGACGCGAAGTTTAGCGTTTTCCTCGTTGAGAGATCCATTGTGGGAATGGTAGAATCTCAGACATGCCACCTCACCCAATTTCAACTCACCTGTCGCCCCGGCGGTATGGCGCCGAGCTGCTTTGTTCGCTGGCCTGCGTGCTGGCGATCACGGCGGGCTGGTACGCCCTCGTCCTGGAAAATGGCGTCCCAGAGCCAAGCAGCCTCGTCGGCCACGGGCTGGGCATTGTCGGCTTCCTGCTGATGCTCTGCACCGAGACGCTGTACTCGATCCGCAAGCGCTGGGCCACAACGGCCCGCCTGCCCACGCGGACCTGGCTGCAGATTCACATCTGCACCGGCATCGTCGGTTCCTACCTGGTCTTGCTGCATTCGGCGGGCCGATTTCACGGGCTGGCCGGCGTGCTCACGCTGCTCACCTTGATCACGGTGGTCAGTGGCTTCGTGGGACGCTACATCTACACGGCGGTGCCGCGCACCGTCGAAGGGGTGGCGGCCGCGCCGGAACTCGAAGACGAGATCGCCCAGGCCGATCTCGAGCTGCGCAATCTCGGCGTCAATCTGGAGGCGG
>JBFWSD010000344.1:0-6846 GCA_050248575.1 Gemmataceae bacterium | reverse complement strand
AGAAGTTCCTGGGCAAGGCCGACACCAAGGTCACCCTGACCGTGGAACGCGAAGGCGTCGACAAGCCGTTCGACGTCACCATCACCCGCGCCTCGATCGAGCTGGAAACCGTCAGCGGTTTCCGCCGCAACAAGGACGACAACTGGGACTATGTCATCGACGCCGAGAACCGCATCCTCTACGTGCGGCTGACCGGCTTCGCGGGCAACACGGCCCGCGACCTGCGCCGGGTGCTCGACGCGGCTTCGCGCCAGGGCATCAAGGGGCTGGTGCTCGATCTCCGCTTCAATCCGGGCGGGCTGCTCCGCAGCGCCGTGGCGATCTCCGACATGTTCATCGACCAGGGGGACATCGTCGCCATCCGCCCGCGCGTCGGTGAATCGGAAGTCCACAAGGGCCAGCGCGGCGGCTTCCTCGATTTCCCGATCGTCTGCCTGGTCAATGGCGGCTCGGCCAGCGCCAGCGAGATCGTCTCCGCCTGCTTGCAAGATCACAAGCGGGCCGTCATCGTCGGCGAACGCTCGTTCGGCAAGGGTTCGGTGCAAAACATCCATCCCTTCGACGGCGGCCAGCTCAAGCTGACCATCGCCTCGTTCTGGCGGCCCTCCGGCAAGAACCTCAACAAGGCCAGCACCAAGGGGCGCGACGACGACGTCTGGGGCGTGACCCCCGACGTGCTCGTCAAGCTGTCTCGCGCCGAACGGGACCAGCTCGCCGAGTACCAGCTCTTCACCGAGGTCATCCAGCGCACGGACATCAAGCCGAAGACCAACGACTTCAAGGACCGGCAGCTGGAAACGGCCCTCGAGGAAATCCGCAACCGGATCAAGCTGGCCGCCGAGCAACGCCTCAAGAAGGCCAGCTAATGTTGGAGTCCCGGCTTTGGCCGGTTCGACAACGCCGTTCGAGCGCCGCCAGACGCTCGAACGGCGTTTCTTTTTTGTTCCGCGGGAACGCGGGTTGCAGGTCCTATGATGATCTGCAACAAAGACCGCTCCTCTTGCAGGCAAACACGGGCGGGACGACACCCATGTGTCGATTTCGCACACCACGATGTTGCGGTTGCGTTCGGTCACGGCGGCAACAAAAACGATAGCGATGGGATTCGTGACATGAGCAACTGGCACCAGCTCACAACCGAAGAGGCCCTGGAGAAGCAAAAGTCCGATCCGCGCGGGCTGGCGCAGGCCGAGTGGCAAAAACGCTTCCAGGAACACGGTCCGAATGAGCTCAAGGAAGCGCCGGGCCGCGGCCCGTGGCGCATCCTCTGGGAGCAGCTCTCGGGGGCGCTGGTCATCCTGCTCATGGTCGCCGCCGTCGTCTCCCTCCTCCTCGACGAGTACACCGACGCCATCGTCATCCTCGCCATCGTCATCCTCAATGCGGTGCTTGGCTTCGTGCAGGACTATCGCGCCGAACAGGCGCTGGCGGCCCTCAAGAAGCTCGCGGTGCCGCACGTGCGCGTCCGCCGCGATGGGGCTGTCCGCGAGATTTCCGCGCGCGAGCTGGTCCCGGGCGATGTTGTCCTGCTCGAAACGGGCAACCACGTGCCCGCCGACTGCCGCATTCTCGAAAGCGTCAACCTGCGCATCCAGGAAGCGGCCCTCACCGGCGAATCGGAGGCAGTGGAGAAGACGAGCGCGCGGCTGGAGGGAGACAAGATCCCGCTCGGAGACCGCCGCAACATGGCATTCATGGGGACCATGGTCAGCTACGGTCACGGGCCGTGCCTGGTCACCGAGACCGGCATGGACACCGAGCTGGGACACATTGCCCATTCGCTGCAAACGGTGGAGAGCGAACCCACTCCCCTGCAACAGCGGCTGGCCCAGCTGGGCCGCACGCTGGCATTCGTGGCCCTGGGGATCGTTGCCGTCGTCTTCGTGATGGGGCTCATGCGCGGCGAAGACCTCAAGCTGATGTTGATGACTGCCATGAGCCTGGCCGTGGCAGTGGTCCCGGAAGGGCTGCCCGCGGTGGCCACCGTGGCCCTCGCGCTGGGCGCCCGCCGCATGTTCCAGCGGCACGCGCTCATTCGCAAGCTGCCCGCCGTGGAGACGCTCGGCTCGGTCACCGTGATCTGTTCCGACAAGACGGGCACCCTGACCGAGAATCGCATGACGGTGACCGTGCTGGACGTGGCCGGCGATCGACTCGAACTGACCGAATCGTTGCGGCGCGGCAAGGCTTCGAAAGGCAACGGAGATGGCCCGGCGCCCGAAGAGCTGCGCCGGCAGGCGAGCGACAAGCCCGCGTTCGCCCTCTTGCTGGCCGTGGCCGGGCTGTGCAACGACGTCGAACTTCAAGAAGGCGAAACGGACGACGACGAGAACAAGGCCGTGGGGGACCCCACCGAGAACGCGCTGGCACTGGCGGCGGCCCAGCTTGGCCTGCACAAGGATCGCTTGGACAAACTCTTCCCGCGCGTGGGCGAAGTGGCCTTCGATTCCGAGCGCAAACGCATGTCCACCCTGCACCGCATCGAGGGCGATGCCAGCGGGGCCCGCGCCAACGGGCTGGCCCCCATCCTCGAGCAGAAAGGCAAGCACGTTGCCTTCACCAAGGGGGCCGTCGATAGCCTGCTGCACGTTTGCGACCGGGTCTGGGATGGCAACGAGCCACACCCCATCGACAATGGCTGGCGCGAGCGCATCCACAAAGCGAACGAGTCTCTGGCGGCCAATGGCATGCGCGTGCTCGGCGCCGCCTTCCGCATCTTCGACGAATTGCCCGCACAGAACGCGGAAACCGCGGAGACCGGGCTGACCTTCCTGGGCCTGTCGGGCATCATCGATCCGCCCCGGCCCGAGGTGGCCGAGGCAGTGGCCCGCTGCCATACCGCGGGCATCCGCGTCGTGATGATCACGGGCGATCATCCGATCACCGCCAAGACGATTGCCGCCGAGCTCGACGTCGTCAAGGACGCGCACGTGGTCACCGGGCAGGAGCTGGAAGAGAAGAGCGCGCAGGATCTGGCCAACCTCGTGAAGGACGTGTCGGTGTTTGCCCGCGTGGCTCCCAAGCACAAGCTGCAACTGGTGCAGGCGTTGCAGCAGAACGGCGAGGTCGTGTCCATGACCGGAGACGGCGTCAACGACGCGCCGGCCCTGAAGCAGGCCCACATCGGCGTGGCCATGGGGCTGGCCGGCACCGACGTGGCCAAGGAAGCTTCGCAGATGGTGCTGCTCGACGACAACTTCGCCACCATCGTCAATGCCGTGGAAGAGGGCCGTGTCGTCTACGACAACATTCGCAAGTTCGTGCGCTACACCATGACCAGCAACACAGGCGAAGTGTGGGTGATGGTGCTGGGCCCGCTGGTCGGCATGCCGCTCGCGCTCTTGCCCTTGCAGATCTTGTGGATCAACCTGGTCACGGATGGGCTGCCCGGGCTGGCTCTTTCCGTGGAACAGGCGGAGCGGGACACGATGCGGCGGCCCCCCTACCCGCCCAGCGAACACATCTTCGGCCGCCGCATGGGCTGGGACATTGCCTGGATCGGCCTGCTCATGGGTGTGGTGTCGCTCGCCATGGGTTACTGGTACTGGCTGGACGGCGCCAATGAAACGCGCTGGCGTACCATCGTCTTCACCGTGCTGACCCTGTCGCAGATGGGCAATGCCATGGCCATTCGCTCCAGCCACGATTCGCTCTTCAAGATTGGCGTCTTTTCCAACCGCTTCCTGATCTTCTCCGTGTTGCTGACGTTTGGCTTGCAGATGATGCTGGTGTACGTGCCCTTCTTCCAGGACGTTTTCAAGACGACCGCGTTGACGGCTTTTGAGATGATCTGGTGCCTGGCGTTGAGCACCGTGGTCTTCTGGGCCGTCGAGGCTCAGAAGTGGTGGCTAAGAAGAAACGATCCCGAATCCAGCGCGCGGGGGGCGATAGCCCCCTGACCTTGGAACACCGCCTCTGCCCGGCTATTCTGCCTACATGAAAGCAGAGATCATTTCCATCGGCACCGAGCTGACCAGCGGGCAGAACCTCGACACCAACGCCCAGTGGCTGAGCCGCCGCCTGGGCGAGATCGGCATCGCGGTGCACTGGCACACCACGCTGGCCGACGATCTCGAAGAGAACGTCGCGGCCCTGCGCGTGGCCGCCGCCCGCGCCGGGCTGGTCCTGATCACCGGCGGCCTGGGGCCCACGCAAGACGACCTCACCCGCGAGGCCATGGCCCGCGTGGCCGGCGTGGAGCTTGTCTTTCACGAGCCCTCCTTCGAGCAGATCACGGCCATGTTCGCGAAGCGAAACCGCGACATGCCCGAACGCAATCGCGTGCAGGCCATGTTCCCCGCGGGCAGCGAACCGATCCCGAATCCAGTCGGCACCGCGCCCGGTGTGTGGCTGAAGGTCGGCGACTGTCTGCTGGGCGCCATGCCGGGCGTGCCTTCCGAGATGTTCGTGATGTACGAACAGCAAATCCGGCCCCGCTTGCTGGCGCTGGGCGGGTCGGCCAGCGTCAGGATCGAGCGCAAGCTCAACTGCTTCGGCGCGGGAGAATCGGCCATCGAAGAACTCCTCGGCGACGTGACCAAACGGGGCCGCGTCCCCGAGGTCGGCATCACCGCCTCCGACGCCACCATCTCGCTGCGCATCCTGGCCCAGGGCGCCAGCATGGAAGAGGCACTGGCCCAGATTGGACCCACCGAGCAGATCATTCGCGAACGGCTGGGCAAACTCATCTTCGGCACCGACACGGAAGAACTGCACGAGGCCGTCATTCGACTGCTGGCCGAGAAACGCCTGACGCTCTCGACCGCCGAAGGAGTGACGGGCGGCTTTCTGGCGGCCCGCCTGACGCACGTGCCCGGCGCGAGTGCCTGGTACCTGGGGGGCCTCGTCGCGTACGACAATCGCCTGAAGATCGAGATGCTCGGTGTGCCCGCCGAACTGATCCAGCAAGAAGGCGCGGTGAGCGGCGCGGTGGCCCAGGCGATGGCAGCGGGCTGCCGCACTCGTTTTCGCACCGACCTGGCGGTGAGCGCAGTGGGCATCGCGGGCCCGGGGGGAGCAGCGAGCGACAGGCCCGCGGGCCTGGTGCACGTCGGCCTGGCCTGGGCGGATGGTGCCACTTCGTTCTCGTATAGCTGGAGCGGTACCCGCCGCGAAGTGCGCAGCCGCACCGCGAAGATGGCCCTCAATGCCGTGAGGCTGCACTTGCTGAGGGACAGGCCATGAAAGCGTCTGTCAAAAAGAGCTGGCAACGATTGGAGAAGTGGTTTCGTCGCACGTGGCGTCTTTGGACGCAACGAAACTGCGGCTGAACGGTTGCGCCTTTCAGCGGGGGGCGGACCGGATAGCGACGATGGCTGCTCGGTGCTCACTCGCACGATCCGCGCCGCGCAAAGCGGGGCGGTCAAATAACTCACCAATAGTATTCGAAATCCCTCTCTGTCCGCACGCGCCGCCGGATGCGGAAAATGTGGGCGGGCACGATGAAGGGATTCAGCTCCACGTAGTTCGTGCCGCCGTGCCAGGCGTAGCGCGAATCGCTCAGCAGATCGTGTACCTGGTAGGGTTGGTTCGGATCGACGCCCAGCTTCTCGAGCGGCAGGTCCACCATGCCCGCCTGCGAGCGGTAGGGATCGAGGTTGACCACCGTGACGATCAGGTTGCCGTTGCGCGGATCGCTCTTGCTGTAACAGATCAGGTTGTCGTTGCTGACGTGATGGAAGAGCAGCGTGCGGTCCGTGTGCAGGGCCGGGTTGTCCTTGCGAATGCGATTCACCCGGCCAATCACGTCGCGCAGGCTGTCCGGGCTGTCCAGGTTCCAGCGCTTGATCTCGTACTTCTCACTGTCGCGATATTCTTCCGAGCCCGGCTCGCGCGGCGTGTTTGCACCCAGCTCGAAGGCCGGGCCATAAATGCCGTAATTCGCTCCCAGGGTCGCGGCCAGCACCAGCCGGATGTGGAACGCGGGCCGCCCGCCATGCTGCAGATACTCGTGCAAGATGTCCGGCGTGTTCGGCCACAGGTTGGGCCGGAAGTACTCCTTCACCTCGCTCTGCGTCAACTGCGTGAAATACTCCTCCAGCTCCCACTTGGTGTTCCGCCACGTAAAGTACGTGTACGACTGGTTGTAGCCCAGCTTGGCCAGCCGGTACATCACCTTGGGCCGCGTGAACGCCTCGGCCAGGAAGATCGTCTCCGGGTGCTGCTGCTTGATCTCGCCGATGCACCACTCCCAGAAACGGAACGACTTGGTGTGCGGGTTGTCGACGCGGAAGATGGTCACACCCAGCTCGATCCAGTAATCGAAGATGCTCTTCAGCTCCTCCCACAACGCCCGCCAGTTTTCCGACTCGAAGTTGATGGGATAGATGTCCTGGTACTTCTTGGGCGGATTCTCGGCGTACTGGATGGTGCCGTCGGGCCGCTGGATGAACCACTCCGGATGCTGTTTCACGTAGGGATGATCGGGAGAGCACTGAAAGGCGACGTCGAGAGCGATGTCGATGCCGTGTCCCTTGGCCTTCTTCACGAGGCCGTGAAAGTCAGCCAGCGAGCCGAGCGCGGGATGAATGGCCTTGTGGCCCCCTTCCTTGCCGCCGATGCCCCACGGGCTGCCCACGTCGTCGGGCTGCGCCGTTACCGCGTTGTTCTTGCCCTTGCGGAAGGCGATACCAACCGGATGAATCGGGGGCAGATAGAGCACGTCGAAACCCATGTTCGCGATGTAGGGCAGCCGCGCCTCGCAATCGCGAAAGGTGCCGTGCCGACCCGGTTCGGGGGCCGTCGAGCGCGGAAACATCTCGTACCAGGTGCTGAAGCGCGCCTTGACTGGATCGACGACGACCTTTAGTTCGCGCTCGAAATCGCACGGGTACCGGCGCGGCGCGA
>JBFWSD010000343.1:0-6846 GCA_050248575.1 Gemmataceae bacterium | reverse complement strand
GATTGGCGGCGATGGCGACGATACCGTCGATGGCGGCGCGGGCAACGACCTCCTCATCGGCGGTCTCGGCACCGACTGGCTCCGCGGCGGCGACGGCAATGATCTGCTTATCGGCGGCACCACGAGTTACGACAACAGCCCGCCGGCGCTCGACACGCTGCTGGCCGCCTGGACGGCGCCGGGCGAACTGGCCACCCGGATCGATCTTCTCAGCAGCCTGCTGGACGAAGCGCAGGACGACGGCGCCCGGGATGTTTTCTGCGGCGGCACGGGAGACGACTGGCTGATCGCCCTGGAAAGTGATGACCTTCATGTCGAGCCGAACGATGTCGTGACGTTGATCGACTGACATCTCCGTCTGATCGGGCCGCCCGGGCTTGCCCGGGTGGTTCGTTTTCAGGAGTTGGGTTTCTTCGAATGCGAGAAAGGTGGACTAGGGACGGATGCTCTCACGCCAGCAAGTCGTGCAGCACGTGGCCGTGCACGTCGGTCAGGCGGAAGTCCCGCCCGGCGTAACGATAGGTCAGCTTCTCGTGATCGAAGCCGAGCAGATGCAGGATGGTCGCATGCAGGTCGTGAACGTGGACCTTGTCTTCCTGGGCGGCGAAGCCGAACTCGTCGGTGGCGCCGTGGACGTGGCCGCCTTTGACGCCGCCGCCCGCCAGCCACATCGAGAAGCCGTAGTGATTGTGATCGCGGCCCGACAGCTGGGGCAGTTCGGCCACGGGCGTGCGGCCAAACTCGCCGCCCCACATGACCAGCGTGGTATCGAGCAGCCCGCGCTGTTTGAGATCGCGCAGGAAAGCGGCGATCGGCCCGTCCCATTCGGCGGCCAGCTTCTTGTGGTTCTCGGCCAGCTTGTCGTGGTTGTCCCAGGGCTGGAAATTGCCCGAATAAAGCTGCAGGTAGCGGACGCCGCGTTCGATCAGCCGCCGCGCAATGAGCAGTTGCCGCCCGTGCACGCCGGTGCCGTACATGTCGCGGATCTTTTGCGGTTCCTTGCTGATGTCGAAGGCCTCGGTGGCCTCGGATTGCATGCGATAAGCCAGCTCGAACGACTGGATGCGGGCTTCCAGCTGGGCGTCGCCCTGCCGCGTTTCCAGATGTTTCTCGTTCAGCTTGCGGAGCAGGTCGAGCTGGCGGCGCTGCTCGGCGTAGGTGCTGTTCGGATTCTTGATGTTCTCGACCAGCTTCTGGATGTCGGTATGCTTGGTGTTGATGTAGGTGCCCTGGTAGGCGCCGGGCAGAAACGCGTTCCGCCAGTTCTGCGTCGCCGTGACCGGATAGCCTCCCGGGCACATGGCGAGGAAGCCGGGCAAGTTCTGGTTTTCCGAGCCCAGCCCGTAGGTGATCCACGAGCCCATGCTGGGGCGCGGCAACCTGCCGTCGCCGCAGTTCATCAGCATCAGCGACGGCTCGTGATTGGGCACCTCCGCGTGCATGCTGCGAATGATGCACAGGTCGTCGACCAGCTCGGCGGTCTGCGCGAACAGGTCGCTGACCTCGATGCCCGACTTGCCGTAACGCTTGAATTCGTAGGGCGAGCCAAGGGCTCCCGCCGTCTTGCGCTCGGTACGCAGGTTGGGGTTGGGCAGCGGCTTGCCGTGATATTTCTTGAGGAGGGGCTTGGGGTCGAAGGTATCGACGTGCGAGGGCCCGCCGTTCATGAAGAGATGGACGACTTGCCTGGCCCGCCCCGGGAAATGAGGTTTCTTGGGAGCCAGCGGATTGACGTCGGTGGCGGCCCGGGCAGCTTCTTCGGCACAGAGGCCAGCCAGGCCAAGCATGCCCAGCCCCATGCCGCCGCGGCGAAGAAGATCACGTCTGGTCAGGAAAGCATCATCGAGCATATTCACACCCCCATGCCTGATTCTACCCCAGGAGAGTGTGAACCGGAAAACGGATTTCACTTGGAGTTGCGGCGCTTGCGGATCTTTTCCAGCAAGGCGTCGAAGCGTTCTTTGGCCTGCCCGTCGGGGTTGTCCTTGAGGCGGGCCAGCTCGTCGCGCAGTTCGCCCAGCTCGCGGTCGAGCTGTTCGGCCTTCATCTCGAGGATCTGCATGTCGAGATCGACGAGTTGCCGGGCCACTTCCATGAGCTGCTTCTCCAGGGCGGGACGCTCCTCGTCGCTGCACGAGCTCAGTTTGGCGATGAGCAAGTGGGTAATGTTCTCGGTCTTCCAGATGGAAAGCTCGAGGTCGTAGAGGCGGGGCTCGTCGCGGAGATCGGCCAGCATCTCGCTGAGATGGAAGATCTCGCGAACTTGCTGGTTGTACATGGTCTGGTTGTCCTTCTTGAGGACTTCCAGAAAGGGAACAAGTTCGGGCAGGTGCTTCTTGACGAAGAAGAGGGCCGCGGCCTCTCGTTCTTCGGTGAAGCGAGGCAACGAGTCGGGATCGGCGCCGCGCAAGGTGGGGACGGCGAGGAGCCCGAACAGAAGGGCGAGGCAGCCCGTTAGCCAGCGAAAGGACGTGTGCATGAGAGTTCCTCACTCAGGGTTTTTCTGACGGCCTGCTGGTGGGAAGACGCGACTTCATCATGTCGCCCATGCGGCTCGTCATGCGCTTCTGCTCTTCGATCCGGAGCTTGCGCTTGGTTTCCTCACCATGAGCCTTGGCGAGGTGGTCGGTGTTATGGAGCTTGGCCCAGAACTTGGCCTGTTCGCTGGTAGGGGCCACCGCGAGCAGGTCGGTGCCGAAACGGCTCTCCTGGCCCGGCTCGAGGCCAGGATCTTCGGGAGTCGTCGGCGCTTGCTGAACATTGGCCGGATTCTGCGCGATCATCGGACCGGCCTGCTGCTGGCCGGGCAGCAAGATGGCCATGCACAGCATGGCGGCGGCAGCGCCTGACAGAGTCCAGAGGAACGGGTGGCCCCTGTAGGTGCGGCGAGCCGCCAGCATGTCAGTCAGTTTGCCGTAAAGACGCGGACGCGGCTGCAAGCGTGCCTGGGCCTTCGCGCGCCACGAAGGATCGGGCCGCACTTCCTCGCCCGCCAGCGAGCTGGTCAGCTGCACCGCTTGCCCGAGGGCTTCGCGGGCGGCTTGATCGGCAGCAAGCCGTTGCTCGAAAGCGCGGGCCTCGGCCCCCTCGAGCTCGCCGCTGGCATAGAGGAGTGCCTGGAAGGCGAGAACGGCTTCGGGATTCGGGAAAGTGTCATGCATGGTTCTGCTCCCACAACAAACGCAGCCTCTTCAGCCCTTCGTGCATGCGGGCCAGGGCGGTATTCAGCGGGCAATCCAGCTCTTCGGCAATCTCGCGAAAACGCTTGCCTTCGTAGACGCGCTGCCGGATCACTTCACGCTGATGATCGGGCTGCTGCTCGAGAAGCGCCCGCAGCCTTCTCGCCTCGTCCTGCCATTCCACGGCCTGGGCCGGACCGGGAACCTGGTCGGTGACCTCCGTCGCCTGTCCATTCGGACCGCTCGACAGCGAGGCAACCGCTGCGGTCTTGCTCTTCTGTTTCCGTTTCAGAAGCATCGCCTGATGATAGGCAACCGTGAAGAGCCAGCCCCGCAGGTGATCCGGATCGACGCCGTCGAGCCGTTCCAGGGCACGTACAAACGTTTCCTGAAGTGCATCTTCGGCCTGGTGATGATGGCGCAGGATACCGACCAGGAACTGGAAGACCGGCCCCTCGTAGCGCTCGAAAAGCGCCTCGAGAGCGGCTCCGTCCCCGCCCCGGAATCGGGCCAGGAGTTCGGCATCGGAGGCTTCCGTCATGCCCAGGCTCCCTTTCTCCCTTAACGATGCGCCTCACAACGCCATTATTGGAACAGTTTCTGCCGACCCCCGCAAATAAATTGGAAGGGGAAAACCGGCCCCCTGGTCGCTGCGTAATGGACAGAACCGGCAAAAACCTGGTAAAAGATGGGATCGGTCCGAACCCATCCATCATGCTGGAGGCACCCATGGAGCCAATCGTGATTCGTTGCCGGGAAAACGGCCCGTTGCTCGTGCCCGCAACCGCGGTCCAGGTGATCGATCACCTGGGTGGCGTTTTTCCGTTACCTGAAGGAAAGGAACAGGTTGCGCTTTGCCGCTGCGGTCATTCGGGCAGGAAGCCCTTCTGCGACGGCGCGCACAAGCAACACAACTTCGAGGCGGCCAACACGGCCCCGCCTCCAGCGTGAGGGCTTGTTACACTTTCGCGCCAACATCCATGCGGGCTGCCACGTTATAAAGAGTCGGGGAAGATTCCCTCTCTTGCCCAGACACTTGACAGGGCACGATTACCCATGTTACGGTTGGTGGAGGATTTAAGCGCAACCCACAGGTGTCGGTCCACCTGAGACCGTTCAGCTCGAAACGGTCCACATCTCGGGTCCGACACCTTCGTTTCGCATGCAAGTCAGACGCTTGGAGACCGAAATCATGCAACAGCAACCCGGCGTTTGGGGCATCGAGATCGGCCAGTGCGCCTTCAAGGCGCTGCGGCTGGTGAACATCGATGGCCAGGTCACCGCCACGGCCTTCGACTACATCGAGCATCCCAAGATTCTCAATCAGCCCGACGCGGATCCCGACCAGCTCACGCGCGAGGCGCTCGAGAAGTTCTTGGAGCGCAATCAGCTCAAGGGCGACAAGGTGGTAATCGGCGTGCCCGGACAGAGCGGCCTGGCCCGCTTCGTCAAGCTGCCCCCCGTCGAAGAAAAGAAGATCACCGACATCGTCCGCTTCGAAGCCAAGCAGCAGATCCCCTTCCCGCTCGAGGAAGTCATCTGGGACTACCAGAAGGTGGGTACCGGGCTGGTGACGGACGGCTTTGCCATGGAAACGGAGATCGGCCTGTTCGCCATGAAGCGCGACATGATCTTCCGCTTTCTGCAACAGTTCACGGAACTGGGCATCGAGGTCCATGTGATCCAGATGTCGCCGCTGGCGCTATGCAACTTCATTGGCTATTCGCTGCTAGGCAAGAGTGCGCGTGACGACGAGCCGGCCGAGGATGGCGAGAATGAAGCGGGCTCCACGGCCATCAAGGAAGCGCCGGACAAGAGCTTCAAGCGGCGCTGTGTGGTCGGCCTCGACATCGGCACCGATAACACCAACCTGGTCATCACCGACGGCGACCGCATCATCTGGCAGCGGCCAATTCCCAAGGGAGGCAACCACTTCACGCGTGCCCTCACCAAGGAATTCAAGCTGACCTTCGCCAAGGCCGAGCACCTGAAGAAGAACGCGACCAAGTCGCCCGACTTGCGGCGGATCCTGACTGCCCTCAAGCCGGAGTTGAACGAGTTCGTGGGCGAAGTGCAACGCTCGCTGGGCTACTTCACGAACACGCATCGCGACGCGCACGTGGAATACGTGATGGGCATGGGCAACGCGTTCCGGCTGCCCGGGCTGCAGAAGTACTTGAGCGAAAAGCTGCAGATCGACGTCCGCAAGCTGTCCAAGATCGACAAGTTGGCGGGCGAGAGCGTGGTCAACGCGCAGTCGTTCGCCAACAACGTGATGAGCTTTGCCACGGTTCACGGGTTGGCCCTGCAGGGGCTGGGCGAAGCGCGGCTGCAAACCAACTTGCTCCCCACCGAGATCCACATGGAGCGCGTGGTGCGCGCCAAGAAACCGTGGGCGGTGGCCACCGCGGCCGCCCTCCTCGTGGGTGTCACGGCCACCCTGGCCGGCTACGCGATCCAGTATCATGCCGTCGCCAGCGAGTCGGTCAAGAATGCCAAGGAAGACGTCAACAAGTTCATGCAGCGAGTCAAGGGGGACGAAGAGAAGTACTCCCAGCTCAAGCGGCGCGTCGATCGCGACGAGGAGGATGTCCGCCAGATCGTCGCCGGCGAGGACGAACGCCTCAACTGGATCCTCTTCAACCAGTACATCAACGAGTGCATTCCGGTGCCCGCTCAGCGCATCGACGGCAAGCTGGTCAAGGCCGCGGGCAATCAACTCACCCTTCGCGACGCTTCGGGCAAGGAACAGACCGTGACGCTCGACGCATCCAAGGGCGTCATGCAAGCCAACAAGTGGGTCAATCCTGCCGACCTGCAAGAAGGGCAGCAACTGTCGGTGGTCTATCAGGAGTTTCCCTGGAACAAGCCGTTCTGGGACAAGACGGCGGCCCGCGACGCCTACCTGGCGTTCTGCGAGCGCCAGCGCGGCAGTAGCAATGGTGCGGACACCGAAGGAGTGCGAGACCTGATCCAGTTCAACATCAAGTCAGTCTCGGCGCTCTACACGCCGGATCTGAAGGGCTACTTCAGCAACGCGCAGAGTTCCACCAAGGACAAGCCGTGGATGCCTGACAAGATCTACGTGGATGGTAAGGAAATGGAGTACAAGGACCGGACCGTGCCCCCCGGGGGCGCGGGCTGGGTCGTCGAGATCCAGGGCTACACTTTCCACCGCGATCGCGCCGAGTTTGTCCGCAACACCATCGTGGAGAGCCTGGCCAGTCAGGCGGTGAAGCCCGGCGCGGCCGCCGCGACCAACAAGCCGCCGGGAGGCAGCAGGCCGGCGCCGGCGCCCACGGGCGCGGCGAATCCCGCACAGCCCAAGCCCGACGAGAACAAGCCCAAGGATCCCTTCGACAACGCGATTGCCAATCGGGTGAGTCATGTCATGCTCTATGCGGTGCAGCCCGACGAGGACTTCGACAAGCACGAAGGCTTCGTGCTCTTGCGCGGCAGCGTCTTGCCTGGGCTGGTCGGCTCGGGCTGGTCAGGCGGCGCGTCCCCGGTTGGCCCGGGCGGGCTCGAAGAGGGACCGCGGCGTTCGCCGATGGGGCCCGGCAATCTCGTGCCGCCCCCGATCGCGCCCGAGGATCCCAACAAGAAGCCCAGCACAGGTCTGACCCGTACCGAGTTCATCATCTTGCTGATCTGGATCGAAAATCTG
>JBFWSD010000342.1:0-6850 GCA_050248575.1 Gemmataceae bacterium | reverse complement strand
GCCGCTGCTGGTCAAGCTCGTCAACATCTCGACAACCGGAATCGGTATCCACCGAGCTGAACCTTTCGAGGTTGGCACCGTGCTCACCATTCAAGTGCATTCTCACGACGAAAAGCCACTGTTGCGGCGGAAAGCGAGAGTCGTTCACGCAACAGAGCAGGTCAATGGCACCTGGATTGTCGGGACAAGACTGCTCAAGCCGCTAACCGAAGCAGAGTTTCAAGACGTCATTGAAGGCGCACTCACATGACAAGCGACTGCCTCACACACGGTGCGTGCTCTTCTGCGATGTAGGGTACCACAGCTTCTTTGGCCGTTTAGGCTTTACGCGTCGGCGTGATGACCGAGCGACTTGGTCGAGCACGAGGATGCCCAGGAGAAAGCCGCCCATCAGTACCAGCAAACTTGCAAGGAATGGCAGGCAGGCGTGGAAGGTGAAATAACAATCCACGACGATCAACACGATGAACCACGCCGCGAGCACGAGAAAGGCGACCATGTCTCGGCCCTCTTGTGAAGGGATGTGCGAAGGAATTATAGGATGGAATTTATCAGGAAACCATTGGCAAATCGTTGTCTGTACATCCGTGATTCACGGTTTCTATGAGCTTGGCGGCGGTCAAACGAGAGCCTAGCGAACTGCCTCGGCGAGCCGAGTTGCGGAGAAAGGCTTGACGAGCTAGCGGCCATCTGCTGAGAAGTCGCTGTCAATCAGCAAGGCAATTTCGTGTGCCTGCTCCACAGTTGACGCGTCAAACACCCTGTGCCCTTGAGCAACTAACACCAAATGCACGAGCCAGCGGATGCTGGGGTCTCTGTCGACGACGAGGATGGTTGTCATGTTACACCAGCATTGTCGCGGGTATCCGAGAGCAAGAAAATATGGTGGTGCTGGAAATAAGCTACGTAAAGGATACGTGTTGAGCAAATTGCTGCTCAAAGGGCCACAACAAAAGAAACCCCGACCAGAAAACCTGGCCGGGGCCAACCTCGATGATGGACTCAAAGTAGTGTACGGTGGCGGGCAAAAAAGACAAGTGGAGACGGGACCGGCAACGCGTCGCCCAACACGTCACGCAGCCCACGCCTCCACGTTTGATATCGCAATCGGCAGCCGGAACGGACAACTCATGCAGCTTCAGCGAGAGTCGCGATGCTCCCACACATAACCGTCAGGTAGCGGCAGCATTCGCTTGACGAGTTCTTTGAGACGGCTCACCTCGAACGGCTTCTCCAAAACCGCCATTCCCATGTCTCGACAACCTCCTGCAGACATGTAAATCGTGGGTAGTGAGCATTCCATTGGCAGGAGGCGCAGGTAGTCGTGTCGATTAGCAAGAGAGAGATGCGCTCGCATTCGAGTAGACGACATGCATCTGCCGGGCTCGCCGCTTCGAGCACTCGGTAGCCTTCTGGTGATAGCACGACAGAAATGAGCGCGCGGATTCCGGGTTCGCGGTCAATGCTTGAAAGTTTGTTCACTCTTCCGATAATAAATGGCGCCCGATCTAACATGAAAGACTCGTAAAATGGCAGAGACGAAAGCAGACGCAATTCGTGCCGCGATTCGCAAGAACCCCGAGGATAAACCGAAAGCGATCATCGAGAAGCTCAAGAAGTCGCACGCCGACCTGAGCGTTAGCCCCCAAGAGGTTAGTACTTACCGGTCGTTGTTGAAGTCTGAGTTGAACGGAAAGGGCAAGGCCAAGGTGAAGCGTGGACGTCCCAAGGGTAGCAAGAACAAGGTCGGCAGACCCAGGGTCAGGCCAACGGATTCCATGGTCCGCCTCGAAGGCATCACCAAGCTCAAGGAAGCGGTCGAGGCGCTGGGGAGCAAGGAAGTGGCGAGGCAACTATTGGATGTGCTGTAAACCATGACTGAACAAGAGTGGCTAACGAGCAACGACCCAATCAGGCTGATGGATTGGTTGCGTACGAAGCCGTTACCTCTCAAGGATGTAGACCGTCGCTTCCGACTGTTCGCGTGTGCCGTCGCCAGAAGAGTTTGGCCCAAGCTTGAAGACGATTCTTGTCTTAAAGCTATCGAAGTTGCGGAGCAGCACTGTGATGGAGTTGCGACTTCCGAAGAACTTCAACTCGTATGGACTGCTGTATTCAGATTTGCTGAGAACGCGACCGGTAGAACCAAACGCCGAGCACAAGCTATCTCCTGTTGTGCTGAACCGGCAAACGCAATCTATCACATCGAACACCTGGCCCGAGACGCAACCTACATCGCGGTGCATTCACTTTTTGGCTCGGTACAACCCGAAGAAAGGGCAGCTCAAGCAAGCCTCCTGAAAGATGTGTTGGGAAACCCATTCCGACCACTTGCTATCGAACCCGCCATCCTCACCTGGCGTGACGGAGCAGTCAAAAAGCTTGCAGAAGCGTGCTACTGGGAAGACCGCGAGTTGCCATCGGGTCATTTGCACAAAGAGCGTCTCGCAATCTGTGCAGATGCGGTAGAGGAATCAGGCGGGCCAGAGGAGCTTCTCGTACACTTGAGGGGACCTGTGACTCATGTCAGAGGCTGCTTTGCCATCGACCTGCTGCGTGATCGCGCGTGATCTCGGCTTCAATTATTAGGCTTGGAGCCGACGCAGGAACACGGCAGTAGCGAGCAAATCGACGCCGGCAAGGACGTCCCAGTGCTCCGGCTTCAGGGCTGGTATGACCACCGACGCCGGCAAGGGGCGCTCCTTGCAAGCACGAAGTGGGCCAAAGAAGTCAGCCCTGCCAGACGCCAGTGCTTGAACGATGGGAAGGCGTTCGATGGAATTCATGAACATAGCAAGTACTTCTTGGTCACCTTCAAGATCGATGCCGGCCAGCACCACGCCGCTCAAGAAGATGTCCTGATTCAGGGAGCACGTCAGCAGCGCCTGTCCAGACTCACTGCCGGTCCACTTGACGTGGACATCGCCTAGCTCGCATGAGGTTGATTTGTTGAATGCCAAGCCTTGGTCGAAGAGAGGCTCGAATTGGGCCACGGCGCCTGGGTCGAGTGCCGCAAGATCTCTGCGCTCAGGTTCGATCTTGCCGTCAGGCCAGTACGTGAGGCGGTATAGAAGCAAAGCTCGCCTCCTTTTCCCTTTTCCTGCAAACCTTCCGCTCACTTGGCATTTTATTGCACGTTTAGCTTCACGGCATGCGTGTCCAAAGTGCAGTGTCGGTAGGCCGGATCTTCGCATTAATGGCCCGACATATCGGCACGTAAGCGTGCGAATCGCGTGTCCGATTTCACACGCTCAGTTCGAGTAGAGGAGGAAACGCGTGATCGAGATCTGAAATACTCAAAAATGGTGACTGCCGTGGTCGCCCGTTGGACATACAAACTTCTCACCAAGTCCACGCTACCAAGATTGACAACCTGGATTCCAGATTGCGATACTCCACTAACACCAGTGTGGTCGGAACAGAGAACGCGAGGTACGCTCTCGTGGACCGTCCGGAGCAAGGTGGGACCTGAACTGGGAACATCGCCCCATTTCTGCCCACACCCAAACTGAAGTAACCAACAGGCAACTCGTCGCACGGTTGCGCTTGTCGCCAGCAAACCATTCATCTGAATGGCCCATTACGAGGTGCGCGCAAGTAGCCCAAGGAGAGCAAGATGTCGCGTCGGCCTTTTCACCAGGTCATCGAAAACCTCAGAAGCTGGCTCAACGTTGGCTCGGCGCGTCGCCGCAAGGTGGCACGCCAACGAACGGAGGCAAGGCTCACTCTCGAAGCCATGGAAGAGAGGGCCAGCCCCACGTCTTTCCTGATCGCGGAGAGCATCCTTGGCGGCGCGGTGGCCAATGCCTGGGGTGAAGATCGCTCTCAGCACACGTTCGGTGCGAGCAAACCGGATGACCCGGACGAGTTCAGCGTCTTCAGCGTGTGGCCGGAACCGGCGCCAGCCGAGCAGACAAAGGATGGCGGCAGTGGTGGTGGCAGCCAGGCTGAATCCGCAACGACCACTGCTCTCACTCCGCCGCAAGCTGCCAGCCCCGAAACAGGTGACGACGCCTTTGTCATGGCGCAGTTCGGCGATGTCATTGTCAGCCTGTTCCCAGGGTCGAGCGGCGTCCACACGCCCGGCCTCGGCAGCGTGACCGAAAACAACAGCGGTGTTGGCGGTGGCGGTGGCAGCTCTTCCGGCTCGTCGGACATTTCGTTCGACAACTCGGGTGGCAGTGGCTCGCCTGATGGTCGAACCGGCGACGACCCGAAGCAACTCAGCCAGGTCGTCAGCTCGCTGGGCGCGGAAGAATCGGCACGCCTTGCTCAGGCCGTCGCGGCGACAACAACGGCTTGCCGAACGGACTCAATCTCAAGGAACTGACGCAGCAGATTTCCAGGATGCCGCTGCGGTTCGAGGACATCTCAACGGAAGATCTGAGCGCTTTCTTCTCGCGCGGCGCCGGCTACGGCATCACCGTCACGGCCACCGAGGCCACCATCACGCTCGTCAAACCGACCGGCAACGACAATGCGGCACGCGATGCGTTGTCGAAGTTCGACATGACCGACCTGCCCGCACCCGAGATCGAAACCATCACACTGAAGATCGTTGGTGGCAACAGCCAAGCGCAGGCGGTTCCTCTGGACCAACTCGCCACCAAGGTGAATTACCTGCTCGGCAACGACGCCTCGCAATGGCGCACCAACGTCGCCACCTATGGCCAGGTGGTCTACGAATCCGTTTACGAGGGCATCGATCTTGTCTACTACGGGACCGCGCAAGGTCAGTTGCAGTACGACTTCGTCGTCGGGCCAGGGGCCAACCCGGATGACATCCGAGTTGCGATCAAAGGAGGCGACGTCGAGCTAGGCAGGGACGGCAAGCTGCTCCTGCACACCAGCAACGGCACCATCGTCCAGAATGCTCCAGTCCTCTATCAAGAGATCGACGGCAAGCTCTACGAGGTCGAAGGCAAGTTCAAGCTGCACGCGGACGGCCAAGTCGGCTTCGCTGTGGGTGACTACGACAAGTCCCGCGCCCTGATTATCGATCCTGTCGTGACCTACGCGCGTTACCTGGGTGGGAACGGCTGGGACAATCCAACATCCACCATTGCGGATAGTAAAGGTAACGTATTCGTGGCCGGCTTTACGACGAGTACCAACCTGCCTGCTTCCGGTTTCCAATCCACCAAGAAAACGGGCTACGACGGCTTCGTCTACAAGATCGCTTCCGACGGCAGCATGGAATGGGTGACTTATCAAGGAGGAAATGGGAACGATTTCATCTATGCGATGACACAAGACGAGGCCGGCGACCTCTATCTTGCGGGCGGCACGCACAGCACGGACATTGCCTCGGCGGGGGCATTCGACACAACGAAGAGCGGCGGGCGTGACGGCTATGTCTTCAAGCTCTCGGCGGACGGCGCGACTCGCAAGTGGGCCAGTTATTACGGGGGCGATCAAAACGACCAGCTGCACGGCATTGCCGTCCAAGAGGGCACGGGCATCGTCTTTGTCGCCGGCCAGACGCAATCGAGCGACTCGACCTTCCCGCTCGTCAACGCTTACCAGGCGACGCGCAGCGGCGTCTCCGACGCGACCATCGCCAGCTTCTTCGCGGACGGCTCCGATGTCTACTACTCGACTCTTTTTGGCGGCGCTGCCGGCGACACGGCAACAGGCCTGGACCTGGACTCCAACGGCAACGCCATCATCGCGGGCTACACCGACACCGCCTCGAATGGCACCGACATGTTCGTGGCCAAGTTCATCTACACCGGCACGGGCAACGTCTCGCTCGGTTATGCCACAACGCTGGGAGATGCCTATACTGAGGTGGCAACCGGAGTCGCCGTCGATCAGCTCGACCGGCCCGTGATCGTTGGCTACTCGGCCAGCTACGGCAGCCCGAACAACTTCCTCAGTACTATCTCGCCGACCTCCTTCCAGGGCGGCTCCATCATGGGCAGCGATGCTGTGGTCGCCCGATTCGACAGCAGCGGCGCGCTTGACTTCGCCCGCTTCATTGGCGGCACCGACGATGACGAAGCCAACGGAGTGGCCGTGGACGCCGCGGGAAACATCTACGTGCTGGGCACCACCTATTCGGATGACCTGGAATCGATTCAGGCCACTCAAGAAGACCTGAGCGGTCAATCCGACGCCTTCCTGACCTTCATCAACGCCCCGGCCACCGACATCGTTTATCAATCCTACCTGGGCGGCTCGAATTACGACTTTGCCACCGCCCTCGCCGTCAACGCCGTGGGCAGCGCCTTCGTCACCGGCTTCACCTATGGCAGCTTCCCCACCGAGAACGACCCCGACGAGACTTCCTTCGGCGGCGGCTTCGCCGATGGCTTCCTAGCCGCCATCAACGTGCCGTTGGCTGTCAAGACCACGACATCTCGCCCCGTCACCACCAACCCCACGGGCGACTGGCTGCTCCAGCAAGGGGCCTCGATCATCACGACTTCGCTCTACCTGAACAACAATGCGTGCCCCTGTTCCTGCATCGGCCCGACCACTGCCAACTACAACTCCGCCGAGGTCAATCCCACGCCGGTCTTCCAGATCAGCATCCAGACCGACGCCAATGCTCCGGTGCCGGACGAGTTCGAGATACAGCTGACCTGGGACGGCGGCACACCGCAAACCGCCACCCTGAACGGAAGCATCTTCAATCCGGGCGAACTCATCACCTACGCCATGCAGCTGGACGACCCGGTCACCGCCACTGGCCGCTACGAGTGGGAGATCACCGTCACGCACGTGGACCCGACTTGGACCAACGAAGTCGTGCAGACGTTCTCGGGTGTGGCCGACATCGTCGTCAGAAATGACAGCCCGCTTGGCGTCGGCTGGGCGCTGGGCATGATCAACAAGCTCTTCGAGA
>JBFWSD010000341.1:0-6850 GCA_050248575.1 Gemmataceae bacterium | reverse complement strand
TCGCCCAGGTCGCCGGGGAGTTCGTCGCCACTCACTTCATTGCAGTCGAGAAGAAGCCGCCCTTCCGCACAGGCGTGTGGAAGGTTCATGCCGACGTCCTGGCGATCGCTCAACAGGACAACGAGACGGCCATCGAGCGCCTCAAGCACTGCCGGGAAACGAGCACCTGGCCGACCGGCTACGAGGAGCTGCGCATCTACGACCACGTTTGATGAAAGGACCACCATGAGCCTGCTTTCTCAAATCCAGAGCGGCAAGCGTGCTGCACCCCGGCGCGTCCTGCTCTACGGCACTCACGGCGTCGGCAAATCGACGTTCGGCGCACGGGCCGAGCGCCCCATCTTCATCCAAACCGAAGATGGTCTGGGCGAGATCGACTGCGACAAGTTCCCGCTGGCCACATCCTATGGCGACGTGATCAAGGGGCTGGAAGCCCTCTATGTCGAGGAGCATCCCTATCGCACGGTCGTTGTCGATTCGCTCGATTGGCTCGAACGCTTGATCTGGGCGGAGGTCTGCAAGGAGCGCGACGTCCACAACATCGAGGACATCGGCTACGGCAAGGGCTATGTGTTCGCGCTCACGCCGTGGCGCGACTTCCTCGGTGGCCTGGACGCCCTCCGCAACGAGCGGTCGATAACCGTCGTGCTCATCGCCCATGCCAAGATCGAGCGCTTCGAGAATCCCGAGACCGATTCCTACGATCGCTACACGCCCCGACTGCACAAGCTGGCGTCGGCCATCGTGCAGGAATGGTGCGACGAGGTTCTGTTCGCCAACTACAAGGTCTACACCAAGCAGACCGACGAAGGCTTCAACCGCAAGAAGTCCAAGGGCATCGGCACCGGCGAGCGCGTGATCTACACGACGGAGCGCCCGGCGCATGCCGCCAAGAATCGGCTCAACCTGCCCGATCAGCTGCCGCTCGACTGGACCGCTTACGCAGCATTTTTCCAACCCAACCATACGAACGAGGTGACCCATGGCTGACCTGCATGGCTTCAACGCCAACGAAGTCGATCCGAGCACTGGCTTCGACCCGATCCCCGCCGGCAAGTACCTGGCGATGATCACCGATTCCGAGATGAAGCCGACCAAGGACGGCAACGGCAGCTACTTGCAGTTGACGTTCGAAGTCCTGGACGGCCAGTTCAAGGGGCGGCGCATCTGGGCCAGACTGAACCTGCATCACTCGAACGAGCAGGCCGTCAAGATCGCCCGCGGCGAGCTGTCGGCCATCTGCCGGGCCACTAACGTCATGACCCCCAAGGATAGCTCCGAGTTGCACAACCTGCCCCTGGTCATCAGCGTCGGCCTGAAGAAGCGCACCGACACCGGAGAGTCGCAGAACGTCATCCGCAGCTACGCGAAGAAGGAAGCCGCCAACGGCCAGCCGCAGCAGGCCACGGCCGGCGCGCCGCCGTGGAAGCGCTGAGCGTCATTGTCGATCACCGAACACTCATGGTCGTTGGAGGATTCACATGGCTGAATTGCAGAACTGCATCAGTTGCGGACGCGACACGCGCGCCAAAAGTGGCCTTTGCGGAAAGTGCATGGGCTATCCCAACGGCAGCGGCATGAAAGGCCGCAGAACCTGGCAGTCGCAGGCATACAGCGGCCGTCCGATCAACAGCGGCAGCGATCGCGCCCTGCCAGCGGGTCACGTCTTCCACGGCAGCCCCAGCGACGACAATTGATGCTCCCTTGGAACGGAGAAGAAGCATGTTGACACTTGAGCTGCCATTCCCGCCCAGCTTGAACCACTACTACCGGCACATTGGTCATGCCACGCTCATCAGTCGGCGTGGCCGTGTGTACCGGGAAACAGTGATCAAGCAGGTGGCGCGTCTCCGATTGAAGCCTCTACTCGGCCCCCTCGACCTGGAGCTCGAGCTGTTTCCGCCAGATCGACGCAGAAGGGACGCGGACAATTTTCAAAAATGCCTCGTCGATTCGATTCAGCATGCCGGCGTGTTCAAAGACGACAGCCAGTTCGTGCATATCGAGGTTTGGAAACGCGACCCTGTCCCTGGCGGCAAGGCGATTGTGCGAATCAAAGAGATATCCCAAGACGAGTAGAGTGAGGATTCGCCTTGGAATTGAGACCCTATCAGCGTGCAGCCATCGAGGCCGTGTATCGCTATCTGCGCGAGCACGATGATAATCCGTGCGTTGTCATCCCGACCGCCGGCGGCAAGACGCCGATCCTGGCCACGATTTGCAAGGACGCGGTGGAGCGCTGGCGGGGCCGAGTGCTGATTCTGGCGCATGTGAAAGAACTGCTCCAGCAGGCGGCGGACAAGCTCAATGCGATCTGCCCTGACCTTCCGTTCGGCGTGTACTCGGCCGGGCTGGGGATGCGCGACACCCAGGAGCCGGTAATCATCGCCGGCATCCAGTCCGTGTTCCGCCTGGCCAAGAAGCTGGGCCACTTCGATCTGGTGATCGTGGACGAGTGCTTTGTTCCCGGCACCCGAGTATTGACACCGTCCGGCGACGCTCCCATCGAGCAAATCCAGCCGGGCATGTTCGTGCGCAATGCAACGGGCATCGGAAAGGTCGAGGCCGTGGCCGCACGGTCGGCCTGCAATCTCGTTACCCTGGAGTATGATGATGGCACCACCATCAAATGCACGGCCAACCACCCCATCTTCACCGACTCTGGATGGAAAGCAGCAGGCTCCCTGGAAATCGGTTCGCTGGCGTTTGGCATCGAAGGTGTGCGAGTGCTGCGACAGGGTATTTCGACCCTGGACCAAGAGGCTAGCGGACGGAAGCCTGCGGGTCCAGAAAGAGCGGCTGTGGATGAAGCAGCGATTCTGCTCCATTTCTTGCGCGAAAATCCACAGCAATTGCATGACCTCGCCAGCGGTCCGCAGGCGAGTGAGCCGGTCCATGAAAGCCAAGGGCCATTCGCCGCACATCCGCGGCGGCAACGGGCAACTCACGAAGCAGCAGCAGGCACTGCTCGTTCTTCTGGGTCCAAAGTGGACCGCAGAGTACAGTGTGCCGGTGCCCGGCTACAAGCGCGAGCGACTACCGAAGAACCTGAAGATCGATCTTGCCCATCCTGGTCTGCGGATCGCATTGGAGTTAGACGGCCACAGCCATCGATCGCCCCAGCGCAGGCTCCAGGACTCTCGCAAGACTCTTTTTCTGGCGCGAAACGGCTGGTTCGTCTTACGCATCACGAATCAGCGAGCGGAAGCGTTGTGTTCAACCTGCAAGTCTCCGGACACCCTTCTTACTTTGCTAACGGGCTTCTTGTCCACAATTGCCACATGATCCCTGCTGATGGCGAAGGCATGTACCGCACGCTCCTGGCCGGGCTCAAGGCCATCAATCCAATCCTTCGCATCATCGGCTTGACGGCAACACCCTATCGATTGTCGTCCGGCTCGATCTGCGGGCCAGACAATGTGCTCAATGCGATCTGCTACGAGGTTGGTGTTCGCGAGCTGATCGACCTGGGCTACCTCTGCCCGTTGCGATCCAAGGCCGGCAAGCAGAAGGTGGACACGAGCAGCTTGCACGTGCGCGGGGGTGAGTTCGTCGCCTCCGAGGTCGAGGCGCTGATGGACGACGAAGCCATCGTCGATGCCGCCTGCCGCGAAATCGTCGAGCTGGTCAGGGAAAGGAAGTCCTGCCTTGTGTTCACGAGCGGCGTCCAGCACGGCAAGCACGTGGCCAAAAGGCTCAAGGAGCGCGGTCAGCATGTCGAGACGGTCTTTGGCGACACGCTCGACTTCATTCGCGATCAAACCCTGGCCGACTTCCGCGCCGGGCACATCAAGTACCTGGTCAACGTGAACGTTCTCACGACGGGATTCGACGCGCCGAACATCGATTGCGTCGTGCTGCTGCGGCCAACGTTGTCACCGGGTCTGTATTACCAGATGGTTGGGCGCGGCTTCCGCCTGCACCCCTCGAAATCCAACTGCCTGGTGCTGGATTTCGGCGGTAACGTGCTGCGCCATGGCCCGGTGGATGCGATTCGCATCCGGCGCAACGGCAAGTCGGAACCAGCAACACCGAAAGAATGCCCGAGCTGCCAGGAGATCGTGCCGCCGAACTGCAAGGTCTGCCCCGAGTGCGGATACGAGTGGGAGACTGAGGAAAAGGCCAAGGCCAAGCACGACACAACTCCTGGCGATGCCGACATCCTCTCCGGGGGAGTCACCGTCAACACCTATCCAGTCGAGGAGGTGTTGTACAGCGTCCATCACAAGCGCGGCGCCGGGCCAGACGCCCCCCGCACCATGCGTGTGCAGTACCGCGTGGGCTGGCACACATTCGTATCCGAATGGATCTGCGTCGAGCATGAAGGCTACGCCAGGGACAAGGCCGAGCGCTGGTGGTCAAGGCGGTCGCATTTACCGACGCCAGACAATGCCGAGGAGGCGGTTCGACTGGCCGAAGCCGGCGCGCTGTGCGAACCGGCGAGCATCACGGTCCGTTCCGATCCAGACTCGAAGTACGACCGGATCACGAGCTATGAACTCGGCGACAAGCCCGACTACCGTGAGCCCGGCTGGGAGCCCGAAGACGAAGATCCGGTCGAGGTTGCCCCTGGCATTGACGACGACGACATCCCGTTCTGAGGAGGCTGATGGAAGCATTCCTCAAAACGCTGTTCGGCGAGGCCATCACGCCTGATCGCCAGCTCGGGATCTTCACGCTGCCGGATAAGCGTGCCCAGCACTTTGCGTCGCTGGAAGCGGGGGCGCTACATGCGGCCAATGAGGCCCCGCGCAAGGATGTGTATTTCGGCGTCGGCCTGGCCGGCGGGCGCTTTCACGTCCGCAACTTCGCTGATGACATCGTGGCGATCCCCGGCCTGTGGGCCGATCTGGATTGCGTTGCGCCCTGGCGCGCCGACAAGCCATTGCCGCAGGACATCGATGAATCTCGCAAGGTCATCGAGGCGTTGCCGCTGCCCCCCAGTATGCTCGTCGACAGTGGGCACGGCCTGCATGCTTACTGGCTGTTTCACGAACCGTGGATCTTCGAGCCGGAGGAGGAAGATCGCAAGAAGGCCAAGGCGCTTGCGAAAGGCTGGCATGGCCTCATCTGCGCGAAGGCGGCAGCGCTCGGCTGGCGCTTCGAGAACGTTGGCGACCTGGCCCGCGTGCTGCGGCTCCCTGGCACTATCAACCAGAGCAAGGGTGGCGAGCCAGCCGAAGTCCGCGTCATCGAGGAGCATCTCGATCGGCGCTATGAGCCCGGCGATTTCGAAGACTTCGCAGTCGACGAGACGCCTGCCTCGGTGAGCGATTCTAACGGTCTCACGCTTCGATTCGACGCCGAGCCGCCGGCGGACAAGTTCGTGACGCTGTATTCAGCCTGTCCGGCTTTCGCCCAGGCCTGGAACCGGCAGCGTGGCGACCTACAGGACCAATCGCAGAGCGCCTACGACCTGTCGCTAGCCGACATTGCCGCGCTCAACGGTTGGAACGATCAGGAAATCACGAACCTGCTCATCGCTGCCAGGCGCAAGCATGGTGACAAGCCCGACAAGGCGCTCAGGCCGGATTACCTGGCCAGGACGATCAGCTCGGCCAGGGAGATCGCCGGCGACCGCGTGTCGTCCGGCGTGGACATCTCGGGGCTGCTCGTGGCGGCGCCCTCCGGGCCGCCGAGTCTCAAGCAGCTGGTCCGGGCCTACCCCGAGCTGCGAAAGCCGGTGATCGAGGGGCTGCTCCGTGAAGGCGAGACCATGAATTTGATCTCGGCACCCAAGATGCGCAAATCGTGGCTGGTCAATGACCTGGCCATCTCGATTGCTGCTGGCACGCCCTGGCTGGGATTTGAATGCGTGCAAGGGGATGTGCTAATTCTGGATAACGAGTTGCATAGCGAGACCAGCGCCAATCGTATCCCGAAAGTGGCGAAAGCGCGCGGTGCCCGACTCGACCGCATTGATGAGCACATCTTCGTGGAAAACCTGCGTGGCCAGCTGCGCGATGTGCTGACGCTCGGACCGTACTTCAAACAGTTTCAGCCGGGGCAGTTCAAGCTTGTCATCCTCGATGCGTTCTATCGCTTCATGCCGATGCGCACCGATGAGAACGACAACGGCACGATGGCCACGCTCTAC
Organism: Gemmataceae bacterium; assembly: GCA_050248575.1. Lineage (GTDB taxonomy): Bacteria > Planctomycetota > Planctomycetia > Gemmatales > Gemmataceae > JBFWSD01. Next base: position 753 of record JBFWSD010000341.1, on the reverse strand, counting down.
AACCAGCTCGATGCCTACGCCAGTTATCTCAAGTGCTGCTTCGTGTTGATTCATCACACCAGCAAGGGCAATCAGTCCGGCAAGGAGGTCACCGATGTCGGCGCTGGCGCCGGCGCGCAGGCGCGGGCCACGGACACACACCTGATCCTGCGCCGCCATGAACAAGAAGGTGTCGTCGTGATGGATGTGGCCGTGCGCTCGTGGCCGCCTCTTGAACCACGATGCCTGCGCTGGACGTGCCCGGTGTGGGAACTGGCCGACGACCTCGACCCCAAGCAGCTGCGGCAAGACGGCGCGACGAAGAAGCACAAGACTGAGGAAGCAGATGAGTTTCCAACATGGACGCCGGAGATGTTTGCCGAAGCGTTCGTGACCACGGAGCCGAAGTCGATGGTGGCGATCCTGGCCGAGGCCAATGAGCAAGGCCTGAACGATCACAAGGTCAAGAAGCTTGTCGCCGTCGCTGAGCACCACGGGCTGATTCATCGTTGGGATCTGGGCCGAAGGCGCCTTGGCTACGCCAGTGGGCCACAGCCAGAGGAGCCTGTCGTGGAAGTTGAGGAGCAGCTATCGAAGCGCGAGCGGGTCGAACGTCTGCTGAGCGCCGAGCCCGGACTGAGCAACGGAGAGGTGGCCGAGCGCTGTGGCGCTTCCGATCGCTATGTGCGCGACATCAGACGGGAGCTTGAAGAAGCCGGAGGTGAAGAATGAGGCATTCTGGGCGCGGAACTGCCGGAACAAACTGTTCCGATT
>JBFWSD010000340.1:0-6860 GCA_050248575.1 Gemmataceae bacterium | reverse complement strand
ACCACGCGCAACAACAAGGACTACCAGCGCGACTACCGCCTCACCCTGGAACTCGTCGACATCCAGACCGGCAAGGCCGACAAGGAATGCGCCGAGATCCGCAAGGGCTACTACAAGTCATTGGGCGGCAAACTCAAGAACTGATTCTCCATTTTCGATTCTGGATTGGCGCCGGGGGCAGGGTGGTACGCGAGCCGCCAACCGCTTCGTTCTGGGCGTGTACGCAAATGATCCACAATCGAAAATCAAGAACTCAATCGCCAATATTGGCCACCCAGTAAGCCAGGATCAGGAACAAGAGGCAGACTCCCACGCTGATCAGGAAACCGACCACGTCGGCGAAGGAAGGCTTCTGCACCTCGAGGCCGGTGCCGGGCAGCAGTCGCTTGTCGTCGTAGCGTTCCGGATTGGCGTAGGATTCTTCCAGCTGCCGCGCGTCTTCCTCGGGGTCTTGCTCCACCGGGGTCTTCATCTTCACGTAGTAGCGATCGAGCACTTCCTGGCTGCAGGGCCGCGACAGCAAACTGATCAGGATCACCACCAGGAACGGCGTGAGCAGCCGTGGGGGCAGCCGGAGCGTCGCCAGCGCCGCCTTGTCGTAGTCGCGCAGGTTCACGCCGGCGAGGTCGTAGAAGAGATAGTCGACGTTGAAGGTGCCCTCGCCTTCGAGCGGTCCTTCCCAGCGCTTGACGATGATGGTGCTGTCCCCTTCCTTCTCTTCGGAGACCGTGACGAGCTCGGCCCCTTCCAGAGGATTGACCTTGCTCCAGAAGATGGCGATGCCGCCGCGCTCGTGGCTGAAGGTGAACTCCTTGCCGATTTCGAGCGGAGCGGGCCGCTGGCCCAGCTTCTTCACTTCCGCTTGCCATTTCTTGAGGGCCGCCTGATCGCTGGCGGCGGGCTTGTCATCTTGTAGTTTCTTGTTCGCGTCGTCCCACAGGCTGATTTTGGCCTCGCGGCGGGCCACGTCGCTCGCTTTCGCGACCTGCCTGGTCTCGCGGATGACCACGTCGTTGGTGAGCGTGAAGCGCGGATCGGTCATGAGGCTGGGCACGAGCACCGGCGTGGCCACCGGGATCAAGAAGAAGACGACCAGCGCGAAGGACATGGCGCCCCAGGCGGCCGCCGTGGTGGCCCGCCGCCAGTACATGCCGATCCAGAACGATGCCGCGAACAGGATCGGCAGCTCGAGGGCCAGCGTGTATTGCTTGAACACGGCATAGAGGCTGAGCGAGACGATCACGGCGCCGACGATCATCAAGAGCCCGGCGACGCGGCCCGCGGCGATGTAGGTCTTCTCGCTGGCGTCGGGATTGATATAGGGGGCATAAACGTTTCGCACCATGAGGGCCGACGATACCACCATGTAGCAGTCGGCCGACGACATGAGGGCCGCCAGCAAGCAGGCCAGCATCAGCCCGACCAGCCCGAGCGACACGCCGCCGATCTGCACCTGGCTCAGGATGTCGCGCGAGGCCACGCCCCACGCTTCCTCCGGGTCCTTGTTGATCTCGATGGAGTCGGCCAGCAGGGCCACCACGATCAAGCCGGTGAGGGCCCAGCCGATGGTGCAAAGACGTTTGAGGAAGTTGCCCGTGACCAGGCCGACGCGAGCCGATTGCTCCGATTTCGCCGTGCCGCCGCCGACCGTGATGAAGTGGGGCTGCACCACGATGCCGATCAGCCCGAGCAAGGTCAGCGACACGATGTAGTGCAGGGGAAACTCGCCGGCACTGGGTCCGCCCGAGAGTTGAAAGTACTCCGGCGAAACGCGTTCGTGCAAGATGTTGAAGCCGTCGAGCGTTCCCTGGCTGGGCGTGCCGAACTTGTCCACCAGCAAGCCCAGACCATACGGGATCAGCAAGATCGACAGGAGGATGATGCATAGCCCCTGGATGAGGTCGGTCCAGTAAGCGGCGGTAAGTCCGCCGACCACGCCGTAGCCCACCACGACGAGGGCAATGAACGGCACCAGCACGAACTTGAGATCGGCCGGGTTCTCGGAGCCGATCAGCCCGACCATCCACTGCACGGTGGCATCGCCCAGCAGCGGCGTGGCCACCTTGCTGATCGCGGAGAACATCGACGACAGGTAGAACATGTAGAAGAGAAGCGCGTAGCCGGTGTAGGCCACGCCCAACGGCTTGCTGTCATAGCGTTCCACGAACCAGTCGCCCAGCGTGGTGTGCCGCATGCGGCGGTACCACACCCCCAGGATCCAGTAGAAGGGGGTGACGAACAGCCACATGAGGGCGCTCCAGATGCCGCTCAATCCGCTGGTCCAGGTGGTGCGGCCGACGTTGATCGGGTCTTGAGCGCCGGTACCGGCGCCGAAGGCCGCGAAGGTCTGCATCAGCTTGCCGAAGGAGCGGCCCCCCATGAAGTAGTCGTCCGACTTTTTGATGCGGTAGGCGCAGATCACGCCGATGACGATCATCGTCACGAAATAGCCGACCAGGACGATGTAGTCCATCGTTTGCATGGCGGTCCCCTGTCAGAGAGAGTCGGCTTCAATGCCTGTTCCGGGTGGCACGCCCTGAGTACTCCGAGGGCGTGGTGTGGTACTGCGTGCCACAATTTGCAAGTCGATCAGGCGGCGGGATAGCGTCTATCGAGCACGCCCATTGCGTCGCACCGGGCCTACAAGCACAGCAGGCGCAAAAGGGCCATGCGCACGGCCAGGCCGTGCGTGACTTGCTGCAGGATCGCCGAGTGCGGGCCATCCGCCACTTCGGGGGTGAGTTCCACGCCGCGGTTGATCGGCCCGGGGGCCAGCAGCAGCAGGTCTTTCTTGGCCTTCCTGAGGCGGTCGCTGTTCATGCCGAACAAGAGGGCGTATTCGTGCACGGAGGGAAACAGCCCGTGCCGTTGTCTTTCGAACTGGATGCGCAGCATGTTGATGACATCGCAGCGTGGCAGGATATCGTCGAGATGGTGCGAGACCTCGACGCCGAGGCGTTCGATTTCCTGCGGCACGAGCGTGGGCGGGCCGCAGACGATGACGCGAGCGCCCAGTTTCAAGAGCCCGTGGATGTTGCTGCGCGCCACGCGGCTATGCGCGATATCGCCGACCAGGCCGACGGTGAGCCCGTCGACGCGGCCCCGCGCGCGGCGGATGGTGAAGATGTCGAGCAGCCCTTGCGTGGGATGCTCGTGGGCGCCGTCGCCCGCGTTGACCACGCCACAGTGCAGGTGCTGCGAGAGCAGATGGGGCGTGCCCGGCACCGAGTGCCGCACGATCATCACATCCACGCCCATGGCTTCAATGTTCTTGGCGGTATCGATGAAGCTCTCCCCCTTGCTCAGGCTGGAGCCGCCGGGGGAGAAGTCGATGGTATCGGCACTGAGGCGGCGGGCCGCCAGCCCGAAGCTGGTTCGCGTCCGCGTGGAGTTTTCGAAGAACAGGTTGCAGACGACCTTGCCCTTGAGGTCATCGTGTTTCTGGCTCAGGCGGGGATCGTCCTCGATGACGCGGTCGGCGCCGTCGAGGAGGAGGTTGATCTCGTCGCGGGTCAAGCTCTCCAGGTCGAGCAGGTGGGGCCTGGTCCAGCCGGAGGCGCGCTCTTTCGGTACAGCGAGTTCCACGCTCACGGTCTTCCCTCCTGCGTTCATCGTCTCCGGGGTTCGTCGGCATATCATACAGAATGAGCGGGCAAAGGCGAGCGGCCGACGCCTTCGCCCGCCGGAAAGTGGTCGGGCCAGTAACGCACGTGCGGGTGAGGCAAGATGGAGCAGTGTACGATCGAAGGTTTCGGGCCGGTGCCGGTAGTGCGGCCCGGTTCGATTGCGGAACTGGGCGACCTGGTGCGGGCGGCCGACCAGAACGAGCAGGCGATCTATCCGCTTGGCGGCCGCACCATGCTCGACCTGGGCCGCATCCCGACCAAGGCGGGCACCGGCATCGACCTGCGCGGGCTCGACCAGGTCATCGATTACCCGGCGCGTGACATGACCATCACCGTGCAGGCGGGCATCACGATGGCCCGCTTGCAAGAGATCCTGTCGGACGAGCATCAGAGGCTGCCCGTGGATGTGCCGCGCGCCGGGCAGGCCACGCTGGGCGGGACCATCGCCACCAACACGAGCGGCCCGCGCCGACTGGGCGCGGGCACCCTGCGCGATTACGTGATCGGCATCAGTGCCGTCAACGACGACGGCAACGAGTTCAAGGCAGGGGGCCGCGTCGTCAAGAACGTCGCGGGCTACGATCTGTGCAAGTTGCTCACGGGCGCGCTGGGCACGCTCGGCATCGTCACGCAGGTCACGTTGAAGGTGCGGCCCCGCCCCGAAGAGCAGGCCTTGGTCCTCCTGGGGGCCGACACAGGCGCCTTGCAAGCGATCCTCGAAAAACTGCACGCGTCGCGGGTGCGGCCGATGTGCCTCGACCTGGTCAGCGCCAAAGCGGCCGCGGCGCTCGGGGGTGGAGTGCAACTGCCCGAGCACCCTTGGCTGGTGCTGGTTGGCTTCGAAGATTCGCGGCAGGCCGTGCAGTGGCAGATCGAGCAGCTGCAACACGAGTTCACGGACCTGGACGTGAAAGTGATGCGCGAGCCCGGCTTGTGGTCGGCGCTGGTCGAGTTCGCCCAGCGCGAAGAGGCGAAGGTGTCGTTCAAGGCGAACATGCTGCCCGCGGGAGTGGCGGCCTTTTGCCGTGATGCCGCCCAGGCGGGCTGGCTCTTGCAAGCGCACGCGGGCAGCGGCATCGTCCGCGGGCAACTCGACATGAGCATCTCGCGCGAGGAGGGCAAACGCCTGCTCGCCGCGCTGCGGCAAGCGGCCCAGGCCCGCCAGGGGAACGTGATCATCACACGCTGCCCGCTCGAATGGAAGCCGCACCTGCCCGTGTGGGGCGAAGTGCGCAGCGACCTGGCGCTCATGAAACAGGTGAGGGAGAGGTTCGCCCCCAAGAATCTCTTCAACCCGGGCCGCTTCGTGGTTTGAGTCACTCATCCGTTTGTCCTCGACGCTCTTGCACACTTTCGTTGCACACCGACGGCAGTTACACACTCGTCATAAGTCGTTGCGGCTGCGTGAGCTAGGGAGAAAATCGTCGATCTCCGAGTGTGCAAGCGGGTCAGCTCCGGCGCCACGACGGACTCCACAAATCATGTCATATTCACGAGTTACGGAGAAGAAGCCCCGATTCCTGCCCGTGTGAATGACACTTGGAATTTCATCTCCTCGTGAAACGCCTGCCGCTCATGAACCGGCAGCGGTGCGTTTCTCTTGAATTCTGCGCCGGGCAGGGGAAAAGTATCTGTCAGGTGTGTCTGTCTGAAGAACAAGAAAGGTGCCGGGCAACTCGACGTGCGACGAGAAGCCCGGCTTCTGATTCCGCAAAGGCGGAGCGAACGCAAGGGCCAGAGGCCGGGCTTCTTCGACGATTACGACTTCAATAACTGCCGCAGCACATATTGCAGGATGCCGCCGTGCTGGTAGTAGAGGGCTTCTTGCGGGGTGTCGATGCGCACCTGGGCTTCGAAGTCGATGGTCTTGGCCCCCCTGGCCTGCACCTTGAGCACGCGGGGCAGGTTGCCTCCCTTGGCGATCGCTTCCACCACGGCGGGCAGTCCTTCGAAGTCGAAGACCTCTTCGCCGGTCAGGCCGAGCGTGGCCGCGTTCTGGCCTTGCTTGAACACCAGGGGCAGCACCCCCATGCCGACCAGGTTGCTGCGGTGGATGCGTTCGAAGCTCTCGGCGATGACGGCGCGCACGCCCAGGAGGGCAGGGCCCTTGGCGGCCCAGTCGCGCGACGAGCCCGAGCCGTATTCCTTGCCCGCCAGGATGATGAGGGGCACCTTTTCCTTCTGATACTGCATCGACGCTTCGAAGATCGACGTCTGCGTGCCGTCGGGCAGGTGCCGGGTGATGCCCCCCTCGGTGCCCGGGGCCAGCAGGTTCTTGAGGCGGACATTGGCGAAGGTGCCGCGCATCATCACCTCGTGATTGCCGCGCCGCGAGCCATACGAGTTGAAATCTTTGACATCGACCTTGTGCTCGATGAGATACTTGCCCGCCGGGCTGGCCGCCTTGATCGAACCGGCCGGCGAGATATGGTCGGTGGTGATGCTGTCGCCCAGCAGGGCCAGCACGCGCGCCCCCTTGATGTCGCCCACCTTGCCCGGCTGCCTGGCCATGTTTTCAAAGTAGGGCGGATGCTTCACGTAGGTGGAAGCGGCATCCCACTGGTACTGGTCCCCCTCCGGCACGGGCAACGTCCGCCAGGCCTCGTCTCCCTTGTAGACCTCGCCGTACTGCGTTTCGAACATCTCGGAGCGGATGTTCTTGTCGACGACGTCGTTGATTTCTTGCTGCGTGGGCCAGATGTCCTTGAGGAAGACGGGCTGCCCTTTATCGTCGGTGCCGATGGGCTCGGTGGTGAGGTCGATATCGACGCGTCCCGCGAGGGCGTAGGCGACGACGAGGGGCGGCGAGGCCAGGTAGTTGGCCCGCACTTCTTGCTGCACGCGGCCCTCGAAGTTGCGATTGCCCGAGAGCACCGAGCAGACCACCAGGTGTTTTTCCTCGATCTGCTTGGAGACGGCGGCGGGCAGCGGCCCGCTGTTGCCAATGCACGTGGTGCAGCCGTAGCCGACCAGGAAGAAGCCAAGCTGTTCGAGCGGGCGGAGCAGCCCGGCATCGGCCAGGTAATCGGTAACGACCTTCGAGCCCGGGGCCAGGCTGGTCTTCACCCATGGCTTGGCCTTGAGCCCGCGGGCCCCGGCCTTCTTCGCCAGGATGCCCGACGCCATCATCACCGACGGGTTCGAGGTGTTGGTGCAACTGGTGATGGCCGCAATGACCCCCGAGCCGTTGTCGAGCTGCCAGTGATTGCCCACCGGGTGGGCAGCGCCGGGGGA